>JAZKZA010000191.1:0-3402 GCA_045612445.1 Eubacteriales bacterium
CCCTTGGCTCACAGAACGTCATGGCTACGATCCGACTTCGCCTTACTCATTGCCGTTGAGGGGGACACGCTCTTCGTTGAAAGCGAGTTCTGTCGGTCGGGACTGACTCTTTCGGAGGCGGCGCAAAGGGTCGCCGAGCTTTCGGGCGGACGTGCCGAGTATGCCGTTGCCTCCCCCGACCTCTGGAATCGCCGCCAGGACAGCGGACGCTCCGGATTTGAGGTCATGCAGGCAAATCCATCAATGCCGCCCATGACTCCTGCCGATGACCGTCGGGTCGCCGGTTGGCGTATGCTCCGCGAGTTTCTTTGCATCCCCGACGGCGGCGAGCCGCTGCTCAAGATCTCTCCGCGCTGCACCGAGCTTATCCGTTGCCTGCCCGCCCTCCTTTGCGATGCCGACCGACCCGAGGACGCCGCCGGAGAACCCCACTCGGTCACTCACGCCCCTGAGGCTCTGCGTTACGCCGTTATGAGCCGTCGCGCAGCCCTTCCCTCTCAAGCTCCCGCCGACTTCAGCTTCTCCAAGCGTCGGCACGATTACTACTGAAAGGACAATCCAATATGAAAAACAACTCTGTTAAGCTTCGGCTGCGCAGCTTCTCATCGCTCGATATGCGCTGTCCCATTGGAGAGGGGTATGCGCGAGAGCTTGTCAACTACCGCTTGATGCCCGACGCCTCTATCAAAAAGCGCGACGGATACGTTCGCCGGCTCCAGCTTCCGGACAAGCCGTCCTGTATCTCTCCCCTCGTCCGAAAGGGAGAAAAGCAGCTTATGGCGATCGCCGGAAACCGAGTCTACAGCATCGACCTTGCCGCCAAAAGCTACAAGGCGTTGAGCGGTACGCTGCCCTCCGTGCCGACAAGCTCGGCGATCTTCAACTTCCGCGACCGAGTTTTCCTGCTCGACGGTAAGGCGATCCGCGAGGTCAACGACAACGGCATCAGCCAGCCCCTTGGCTACGTCCCGCTTTACGGTCGAAATTGGCATCCCAAGGACGGCGGCGAGGTATACGAGCCGCGTAACCTTCTCAACAACCATATCCGAATACTCTACCGAGGCGTTTCGGGTCAGCAGTCGATCTATCTGCCGAGCAACGTTTCAAGCATCGTTCGCGTTGAGATCAACGGTGCTGTTATTACTAACTACAGTAAGAACAACGTAATGAACACTATCAGCAGCTCCGCTTTTGCCAGCGACGGCGCCGAGATCATGATATGGTACACCCTCTCCGACACGCCCGCCGCCAGCGCTATACTGAACTCCTGCACCGTAGCCGAGATCGCGGGCGGAGGCGACTCGACCGTCATTTTCTGCACGGGAAGCGCATCGAGTCCGCATACCGTGTTCAGGTCGGTCGCGGTCAGCGACGAGTCGGTTGAGAGCGCGCGTGTCGCCTTCTCGGGGGCGAACGACCTCTACTTCCCGATCACCGGTGAGTTTTCGGTCGGCTCGGACGATCTTCCGGTCACCTCCCTGGTCGCGCTGGGTGATAAGACCGTCATCTACAACTCCGACGAGGCGTGGCTGGTTACCGTCAACGACGAAAAGCCCTCGCAGATCCCCACGCCCGAGATGCTTTACCGCGAGATCGGCTGCTCGTCGGTCGGTGCTGCCGTCATTTGCGGAGAATACCCCGCAACGCTTTGCGGTCGGTCGGTCTACCTCTGGGAGCCCGATCTTGAAAGCTACAACGATCTCATCGCTGTTTGCATCTCCGACCCCGTGTCCGAACTGATCAGCGACGAGCTTGCCTCGCGCGGCGCTCTGGTCTCCGACCGCGACCGCCGCGAGCTTTGGCTCTTTGACCCGCAGGGCGACGAGGACTCGCTCACTCTTATCTACAACCGCGACTCCAAGTGCTGGTACACCTACACCGGCGTCCCTATGGGGCTGGCGTTCTGGCACGACGGTTATCTTTGCGGTGTCAAGGGAAACGCGGTCTGCGTTTTCGACCCCGAGTCTTGCGTCGATTCGCAAAACGGTGCGGACACCGCCTTCGACTCGCTCTACTCCTCGTCCTGGCTCGATCTCGACTGCCCCGAGAGTCTGAAACTCTCAAGGCGTCTTTCGGTCACGCTTGAGGGAGAGATCACGGTCGAGCTGGAATACGACAACGGTAAGACTCACTCCCTCTCGTTCTGCTCGAGCGGCGGTATCTCTACCCTTCGAAAGCGTCTTCCCAAGGAGAGATTCCGTCTGCTTCGTATCTCGATACGCGACGGCTCTGCGTCGGTCGGTCGCGTCTTTGGTCTGACCCTTGAGGCCGACCTGCTTGAAAAAACACCCTGAAAGGAGAATTATGAAAGACAATTCAACAACTCTGACCTGGCGGCAATACGAGGCGGGAAAGGCCTATAAGCGTCGCATCGGTCTTTATGAAAACATCAAACGCAACGAGCGCTACTATCGCGGAGATCAGTGGTACGGCGCGTCGGTCCCCGATCTGCCCAAGCCTATCTTCAACGTGATACGGCGTATCGTTGACTACCTCGTGTGTACCGTCGTTTCGGGCAGCGTCTCGATCGCCTATACCGACGAGGACCTCCCCTTCACTCAAAGCACCGCCGTTCGCCGTGCGTTGGTCCGCGGCACTGAGATTCTCACCCGCCATGCCGCTTACCGTTGGGAACGCGAAAAGCTCGACAGCCTTATGTACCGCCTCCTGCTCGACGCCGCTCTGTCGGGTGACGGAGTTATCTACTGCCGTTGGGACCCCTCGATCCGCACCGGTCAGCCCTATCAGGGCGACATCGTGACGGGTACTGTCGACAACACCGATCTCTTCGTTGCCGACGTCAACAAGACCGATATACAGTCGCAGGAGTATATAATCCTTTCGGGACGCGACAGCGTTGCCGCCCTTCGACGCGAGGCAAGGCTTTACGGAGCGTCTGAGCAGGAGATCAAAAAGATCCTGCCTGATGCCTCCGACGGTTGCGGCTCGGGCGACCTTTCCGAGCTCGAGCTCGAGGACACCAACGCCGCCAAGGCGACCTACCTTATCAAGTTCTGGCGCGAGGACGGTCGCGTAGTTTGCGAAAAGTCGACTCGCTCGGCAGTGATCCGTCGCGCCAACACCGGTCTTCACCTCTATCCCGTGGCGTATTTCAACTGGTATCCCACCAAAAACAGCTTCCACGGCACGTCTCCCGTGACCGGTATGATCCCAAATCAGCGCTTTATCAACCGCGCCTATGCCATGGTCATGAAGCATATGACCGACACAGCCTTCTCCAAGGTCATCTACGACAAGTCGAAGATACCCGAATGGTCCAACGAGGTGGGTGAGGCTATCGCCGCCGTTGGCGGAGGAAACATTTCGGATGCCGTTTCGGTGGTCGGTGTCGGAAGTATGCAGAGCGGTTATCTTGAGCTGATCGAGAATGCCATATCCAAC
>JAZKZA010000192.1:0-12052 GCA_045612445.1 Eubacteriales bacterium
GATGTATGCGATAGTCTTCGACGGATCCATGATAAGAACCAGCAGAGCCGCCGGAATAGCCCCGAGGAAGGGACCGAAGACGGGTATTATATTCATGATCGCAACGATCATAGCGATCATGAGAGGTGCAGGAATGCAGAAAATCAGGAACGCAATATATGCCAGCACTCCAACGATGACCGACTCAACGAGCTTGCCCTTTATGAAGTGTCCGATCTTTTCGTTCGAATAGCTTGCCAGAGCAATGTAACGGCTTGCGCGGTCGGCCTTGAAAACTGACGTAGTGAGCTTCTTTGCCTTGGCGCAGATCATATCCTTTTCGGTGAGGATATAGATAGATAGGATAAAACCAAGGAAAACATTGAAAACGGTTACGGCGGCGGTAGTTCCGGACTGGACTACTGCATTTCCTATATCGGAGATTATCGCCTTATAATCGTCAAAGAAGCCGGTGATAAGCTCAACAAGGCTTTCTTTAGTGAAGGTGAAATCGAAGAGCTGAACCTGCTCGTTGGGGTCTATAATGGGCTTTTCGGTGTTGTTGACCGGAGGAACGGTTTCTTCGGGGGTCTGTGTGTCGGAGGGGAGAACGGTATCGCTCTCAGAACTTGGGCCGGTTATTTCGGGAAGGGGAGAATCGCTTCCAAGCTCTTCCTCGGATTTGATGAAATCAAGATCGTCTATAATGCCGAATATGAAGGCTTCCGCGTTCTTGATATAGGTCTCAATGTTGGCAAGGAAGTTCTGTACACTGACGATCAGCTGCTGTATCAAAATGAACAGCATAGCGAATATCAAAAGAATAACGACGACGTACGTCAACACCAACGACAGTATCTTTCTCCAACGAATAGACTTAAGACGTGCGAGGCACTTGTCGAAGAAAAGATTGTAAAGCGGATTGCACAAGTATGCAATAACTGCTCCGTAGAGCAACGGCATGAGTACTGCGGTGAATTTGTTTATGGTTGCCGCAAACGAGTCGTAATTGACGACCAACAAGAGCAACAGGATGCAAATAGCATAAATAATGGCAAGTCTTATATAAAAGGTTTTAGTGCGCTTTTTTTCGCCGGAGCTCGACGAATTGATGTCGTTTTTGTTGTCCTGCATATTATCGCTCCTTTCAAAGTATATCAATAAATAATATTATAAACTTTTTTTCGCCTTTAGTCAATATTAAGTTGACAAGCTACGCGATTTTTTTTATAATATATTAAATAGTATTTAGTTAGAGGTGGTACATCAATGAATATACAGGGTCTTCAGAAGCTGACGCTGCTCGACTATCCCGGTAAGGTGGCTTGCACCGTTTTTATAGGAGGGTGTAATCTGCGCTGTCCGTTCTGTCATAACGCCGCGCTCGTAACCGAAAAGCAGGGCGAGCCGCTCATGACGTCAGAGGAGCTTTATGCCTTTCTTTCAAAGCGACAGGGAATACTTGACGGCGTTTGCATTACCGGCGGAGAGCCGTTGCTCTACGACGATACGGTTGACCTTATAAAGGGGATCAGGGCACTTGGGTTTGCGGTAAAGCTCGACACTAACGGCTGCTATCCCGAGCGACTTGCCCGACTGATAAGCGAGGGGCTTGTCGATTACGTTGCCATGGATATAAAGAACTCGCCCGAAAAGTATGCAAAGACGGTTGGGCGAGAGGGCTTCGATATTTCTGCCGTCAGACAGAGCGTTGAGCTTTTGAAGAACAGCGGGATCGACTTCGAGTTCAGAACCACCGTCGTTCGCGATTTTCACGAGGCGGACGATTTTGAGCAGATCGGAAAATGGCTGTCCGGTTCGAAAAAATATTTTTTGCAGGGCTTTGTTGATTCGGGCAATACCATCGAAAAGGACCTGCGAGCCGTCGATCGGGCGGATATGGAAAAAATGCTTGAAAAAGCTCGAAAATACTTGCCGGATGCGGCTTTGCGGGGCGTTTGATACGCCCCGCCCTTTTTTGTCGAAGTACACTATATATAGTAAAAACGACAAATATTTCGTCAATATATTGTGAACTATTCCATATTGACAATTGCGGATTGTGATGATACAATTATTCCGTAATGTAAAATCACGAAAATACGCAGGAAAGGTAAAAATATGTATCAAGTTGTAAAAAGAGACGGTAAGACCGTCAATTTTGAGATCGAAAAGATCAGTGCTGCCATAACCAAGGCATTTGAAGCACAGGAGAAAAATTACGTTCCCGGAGTTATCGATTTTCTTGCTCTGAAGGTCACAGCAGACTTTGAGCCGAAGATCAAGGACGGAAAGATCGCCGTTGAGGATATTCAGGATAGCGTTGAGGCTGTTCTTATCCAGGCGGGATATGCGGATGTTGCAAAGGCGTATATCCTTTATCGCCGTAACCGTGAGAAGCTCCGTATGATGAAGAATACCTACCTTGACTATAAGAACGTCGTCGACGATTATTTGAAGGCGGCGGACTGGAGAGTCAAGGAGAATTCGACCGTTACTTACTCGGTCGGTGGTCTTATTCTTTCAAACTCGGGCGCTATCACCGCAAACTATTGGCTCTCTGAGGTTTACGATGACGAGATCGCAAACGCTCACAGAAACGCCGATATCCACATTCACGACCTTTCGATGCTGACCGGATATTGCGCAGGTTGGTCGCTCCGTCAGCTTATCACCGAGGGTCTGGGCGGTATTCCCGGAAAGATCTCGTCGGCTCCCGCATCTCACCTCTCCACCCTTTGCAACCAGATGGTCAACTTCCTCGGCATCATGCAGAACGAGTGGGCAGGTGCACAGGCGTTTTCGTCGTTTGACACTTATCTTGCTCCCTTTGTAAAGATAGATAACCTTTCTTACAAAGAGGTAAAGCAGTGCATTCAGTCCTTTATTTACGGAGTCAATACCCCCTCTCGTTGGGGAACTCAGGCACCGTTTACCAACATCACTCTTGACTGGACCGTTCCGGCTGACCTTGCCGAGCTGAACTGCATCGTTGGCGGAAAAGAGCAGAACTTCAAGTATAAGGACTGCGTAAAAGAGATGGAGATGGTCAATAAGGCGTTCATCGAGATCATGATCGAGGGTGACGCTAACGGACGCGGTTTCCAGTATCCTATCCCCACCTATTCGATCACCAGAAACTTCGACTGGTCCGAGACCGAGAACAACAAGCTCCTCTTTGAGATGACCGCAAAGTACGGTACTCCTTACTTCTCGAACTATATCAACAGCGACATGGAGCCCAGCGACGTTCGTTCGATGTGCTGCCGTTTGCGTCTTGACCTTCGTGAGCTTCGCAAGAAGTCTGGCGGATTCTTCGGCTCGGGAGAATCGACCGGTTCTATCGGAGTTGTAACCATAAATATGCCCCGTATCGCTTATCTCTCGGCTAACGAGGAGGAGTTCTTCAGCCGTCTCGATAAGATGATGGATATCTCGGCACGCTCGCTCAAGGTAAAGAGAACCGTTGTAACCAAGCTGCTCGAGCTGGGTCTCTATCCTTACACCAAGCGTTACCTCGGATCGTTCAACAACCACTTCTCGACCATCGGCCTCGTTGGACTCAGCGAAGCGGGTCTGAACGCCAAGTGGATCGGCGCCGACATGACCGCGACCGAAACTCAGGAGTTCTCCAAACGCGTTCTTAACCATATGCGCGAGAGACTTTCCGATTATCAGGAGAAGTACGGCGATCTTTATAACCTTGAGGCAACTCCTGCAGAGTCGACCGCATTCAGACTTGCAAAGCACGACCTGAAGCGTTATCCCGAAATGCTGACCGCCGCTGATCCGGGCGGAGCACCGTACTATACCAACAGCTCTCATCTGCCGGTCGGTTACACCGAGGATATCTTTGCCGCTCTTGACGTTCAGGACGAGCTGCAGACCCTTTACACCTCGGGAACCGTTTTCCACGCCTTCCTTGGCGAAAAGCTTCCTGATTGGAGTGCTGCTGCCTCGCTGGTCCGTAAGATCGCAGAGAACTATAAGCTTCCGTACTACACTCTCTCGCCCACCTATTCGATCTGCCGCAACCACGGCTATATTGCCGGAGAGGTCAACACGTGCTGCGATTGCGGTGCGGAGACCGAGGTATACAGCCGCGTTACCGGTTACTACCGTCCCGTTAAGAACTGGAACGACGGTAAGTCGCAGGAGTTCAAGCAGAGAAAGGTTTACAACGTCGAGCGCTCTGTCTTTACCCCTCACAACCATAGCGGAGATTGCTGCTGCTGTGAGTCTGCCGAGGTAAGCGAGCCCGAGCAGATGATCCTCGTTGCAACCAAGACCTGTCCGAACTGCCGTCTGGCTGCAGGATTCCTTGATAAGGCCGGCATCAAGTACGAAAAGGTCTTTGCCGAAGAGAACCGCGAGCTTTGCGAAAAGTACGATATCAAGCAGGCTCCCACGCTGCTCGTTATCAAGAACGGAACTGCTGAGTCGATCGTTAACGTTTCGAACATCAGAAAGTATATAAATAGTATCTCCTCCGTTCAGGTTTAAGCTTTTACGTTAAATAAAAATCAAGGGGCTTCAACACGATCTGTCTGAAGCCCCTTTAATAAGGGATTAAATATGGAAAACAAGAATGTTTACGATATAATAGTCGTCGGTGCCGGACCTGCCGGACTTACTGCAGCAGTGTACGCTCTGCGCGCCGGCAAGAGTGTTCTCGTGATAGAGCGAGGTGCTATCGGCGGTCAGATGACCTTCTCGCCAAAGATCGAGAACTTCCCAACGGTCGTTTCCGCCAGCGGAAACGAGCTCGCCGACAAGATGATGGAGCAGGTAATGAACCTTGGTGGTGAGTTTGAGCTTGACGAGGTCCGCGAGGTGCGAGACGGAGACGTTAAGACCGTCGTCGCCGATATGGGTGAGCATTACGCCAAAGCAGTGGTTCTTGCTAACGGAGTCAAGCACAGAATGCTTGGGCTTGAAGGCGAAGATGAGCTGATCGGTAACGGTATTTCATTTTGTGCAGTCTGTGACGGAGCATTTTATAACGGAAAGTCAGTTGCCGTCATAGGCGGAGGGAACTCGGCGTTGCAGGAGGCGATCTTGCTTTCCGAGGGCTGTGAAAGGGTCACGGTAGTGCAAAATCTTTCCTTCCTTACTGGTGAAAAGCGATTGGTTGACGCCGTGATGGCAAGAGAAAACATAGACGTTGTCTTCAATGCGACCGTTGAGTCCTTTATCACCGACGGAGAATTTAGGGGCGTCAAGATAAAAGATACGGCTGAAAATACCGTATCCGATATACTGTGCGACGGTGTCTTTATCGCGATCGGACTTATCCCCGAGAACAAGATCTTTGACGGTCTCGTGGATCTGGACGAGCGCGGATACTATGCCGCAACCGAGGACTGCTTAACGAAAACTCCAGGTGTTTTCGTTGCGGGAGATTGCCGCTCCAAGCGTATCAGACAGGTGACGACTGCCGCTGCTGACGGCTCGATCGCAGCTCTTGCGGCTTGCAATTATATAGACAATCATTGAAAAAATAACGACCTTGATTCGAGTCAAGGTCGTTATTTTTTGTTTATTCATCGACTTCGGGTTTTTTATAGGGCTCGATCATGTATTTGTCGATAACCGGATAGACCGAATATGCCGAAATGTAGTTTGACGTTCCGATAAAATATACCAGAGGAAGCATCAAGGGGATTATAAAGTTGAAGCCCATACAGAGTATTCCGAGAGCAATGTTGACGGCCAACAAGAGCAGACTACCCAGTGCGCCAACGAGGTTGCGCTTCAAGCCGAGAACGGTAAAGATCAACGCGTTCTTGAATATCTTGGAGGTCTTCATATCAAAGGTTATGCAAAGCAGATAGATGTACTTTCGCATAAAGTAGTAAAGGATCATCATTCCGCCGATCACGAACAGAAAGATCTCGGATAAAACACCCGTGCTGGAAACAAACAGATAACAAAAATCGAATGTAAGTATAAGAAGGATCAGCGCGTCTATAAGACCTATAACGAAGCCTTGACGGAGATTCTTCTTTATGGCGTAAAAATAATCGGAAAGAGGGAAGACGGGATCGGCTCGAACGAGGCTTCGGGAGATATACGCCGCACCGACGCTCTGCCAGCCCCAGGTGATCACCGAGAAGAGGAGGAGCGCTATTATAACGGCGTAGAAGAGAGGACTGTAGGTAGGCATATCAACCAAGCCGTTAAATATGGAGCTTAATGTAACGGTTGAGGCAGATCCCGAAACGAATATGCCGTCAACAATGCTTCCGGCGGCGGTGTTGGCTCCAGCCAAGGTTCCGTAAAGCGGGCTGGTGCTGATAAGGACAGGCGTTCCAAGCAGCGATGCAACGGTTGCAAAAAGGATCTCAAAAATGCCGCCGAGACTGTAAAGCATATACGATGAAAGAAGCGCAACGAGAGCATACATCGGGAAGCGCGCCCACATAATTAGATTCAAAGACAGAAGCTTGTTGAATCTGCGTCCAAACGTTTTAAAAAAGGTTTGGAGATTGGGAGGACCTAAAACGTCGTCCTTGTCAACGCCCTTTCCGTCGCGATTCATATCGAAGATATTAAAGCGTTTCCAATTCTTTTCTTTTTTCATTCTTGAAACTTCCTTTCATAACGCCAAAAAGTCAGCGGTATATAAGCATTGTGATGAAGCAGCCTGAGGTGTTGATGATAAGTATCAGTCCGAAGGCTGTCAAGTAAAGCAACATGTATAGGTATATTATCGGAGAACGAACGATCCTGCTCCTCCTTCCGCGAAGACGTCTGAAGTCATATCCGAAGATAAGTGACTTCGTGCTGAGCCAGATCATAACCGCGGCAAGAGCCAGCTCAGTCGTGCCGAAGATAACGGCGGCGGCAGTAGGGTGGGGAAGTGTCAGGACTCCGCTTTCGATCGCTAAGAGCAGGTATTGCAGCGAGAAACCGACCGCGAATCCGCGACAAAGCACGAGTGTCGACGTAGCAATACCGCAAAAATATGTAAATCCTGCGGCGAACAAAAGTATAAGACAACGAATGTCGGGAGACGATGCTGATATTATGACGGTAAAATAGTCGCGACAGCTGTCGCAGCCGGCAAAAACGTCGGTGAAAAAACGTTGAATGGTGGGGGTCGTGTCCGGAAATATTTCTCTGCTTGCCCGGCAGAATAGAATACCGGCGGCGAACGCCAAAGCAAATATTATGCAGTAACGAAGCAATACCTTTGTCAAGGTGTACGATGCCTTGTTTTTTCTCGGTAGCGCCGCAAAAATCTCAGCCGATATTTTCTCTTCACCGTTCATAAGATCCTCCTCCCTCAAATTATCACTTCAAAATAGTATATTTGAGAGGGAAGGCTTTTATTACATTACTTTATCTGTCCAAGCTCGTTTGCACGGTCAGTGCATTTTTGCATAGCAGATGCTATTGCCTCCGGGAAGCCGAGACGGTTAAGCTCTGCTACTGCGCGCTCGGTGGTACCGCCCTTTGAGCAGACCATGGAGATAAGCTCGTCGGCGGTCTTGTCGCTCGTTTTAAGAAGCTCGGCAGCACCGCTGACCATGTCGCACACCGATGACAACGCCGCCTGACCGTCAAGACCCTGTGCGGTAGCCGCGTCACAGATCGCCTTGATGAACATGAAAACGTAAGCGGGTGAGCTTGAGGTGACGCAAATTATGCGATTCATCTCGTTCTCGTTTATCTTCAGCACGCTGCCTGCAGACTCGAATATCGAGCAAGAAAACTCAAACTCGTGATCGGTCACGCCGTCGTTGCGGCAGATGGCAGAAACGCCTTTGCCGATGAGCATCGGGGTGTTCGGAAGCGCGCGCACGACGGGTGCTCCGTCAAGCGCGGTGCTTATACTGTCTGTGCTGATACCCGCCCCGATCGAGATGTAAAGAACTCGCTTGTCATTCTTGCAAGCCTTTAACTCCGCCAAGACAGACGGGAAGGTCTGGGGCTTTACCGAGAGAACGATACAGTTGCAGTTGTCGTAAAGCTCCTTTACAGAGCCGACCGTGATAGCGCCTTGCTCGGCAAAACGAGCCGTTTTTTCTTCTGAAATGTCGAAAAGGTAAACATTGCTCCAAGGGTAAAGACCAACGCCGGTCATACCTGATATCATGGCAGACGCCATGTTTCCAACGCCTATAAATCCTATTTTATATTTTGAGTTAAAGTTTATCATTGCTTTGACCTCATCTGAATTATTTTATGCGACCGTTGGCCCTTGCAGCTTCAAACGCGATGATCGCCGCGGCTTGCGCCGTGGGAAGACTGCCCGAAAACTCGCGACCGTATTCTATACGAACGTTGACGTCGGTCTCGTCGAGAACACAACGCGAAATTCCTCGCTTTTCACCGCCGACCACGAAAAGGGCGGGGGAGGAGAGGTCTGCCTCGTAAAGAGATACGGAATCACGAATATTTGCAGAAACGATCTTAAACCCCGCCGATTTGAAGATACGAACGGCGTTCTCGGGGGTGTCAACAAAAACGTCTATAAGCTCGGAGCAGCCGGCAGAAGACCTTGCGACCGTTCCGGCGGCACTCATCCAGTTTCGAAGAGAGAGAATGACTCCGTCAACTCCCGCGGCGTAAAGTGAGCGCAGGGTATAGCCGAAATTGTACGGGTCCTCGATGCCCTCGAGCATAAAGTATATCCCGTTCTTTTTTAAGGCGTTTTCGGAGATGGCAGAGAACTGACGGTCGGTGCAAACGGCAATGAACCCACCGTGAGTTTTGCCGGAGGTCAACGAGTCTATGTCGGATGCATCGCAAGCGGCAACGTCAAATCCAAGCTCGGCGGATTTTGCCTTTAAAAATCCGAGCTGACGGAATTTGTCACGCGGAAGGTCCTTTGAATAATATACTGCTATGATACGGCGCGCCTTGTCCGGCGAGGCTTCAAAAGCCCGTATCAGTGCCGAAATTGAGGTCATACCCTCAAAAACCGAAAGTCCCGATTCGATAATCATAAACAATCCTTGAAAATATAATAATATCCGGCAAAAAATGCTCATATATTATAGCAAATCAACTTCAAGGAGACCTGCATAATGATGTATATATCTGCCGGTAAAGAAAGGTGTACTACCTTAGCATCTTACATAATAGAAAACAAAACGACGGTCCGCGCAGCGGCGGCAAGATTTGGGGTCAGTAAAAGCACGGTACACAAGGACGTAACACAAAGCCTGCGCCGAGTGAATAAGGCGATGTATTATGAGGTCAAGAAGGTCCTTGAGCAGAACAAAAGTGAGCGCCATCTTCGGGGCGGGGAAGCAACAAGACTCAAATACAAGAGGTCCACCGAAAAGGCCGAGAACGATACATAAACAATTATATAAATTATACCACTATGTAGAGACGTTGTCAAGGATTATATACCATAACGGGCGAGAAGGCCTTGTTACAAAAAGCCGTTTACGCCCGATCTTATCCAAAAGAGCCGAGAAAAATGCTGTCTTTTGCCGGTTTGTGCAATATGCACCAAAAACCTTCATTGGATTTGTACGCAGGGTCATCAAAATAAATAAAGGAACTCTTGACAAACACGAGGGTTTGTGGTAAAATCTAGGAGTAAAGCTAATAAGCATACAAAATTTACTCAAAGGAGAAACAAAACATGAAGAAATTTGCAGCAATTCTTGCGGCGATCATGATCCTTGCAATGTTGTGTGGAACTATCGTTCCAGTCAGCGCAACCGAAGCAGAGGTAGAGATCGATAGCAGCCTGTACGATGCAGGCGCGGAGGGAGATCTGCTCTACACGCTTAACTTTAACGGCGACGATTTTTGGCAGCCCACAAACTTGCACTTGCATGATTACGACGCAAGTATAACCGCCCCGCCCATTATTACCGTCGATCCCGGAAACCCCAACAAGTGCGTTTTTGATGCACAGAGCTCTGATAAAACTCACTGGGGAGGTCCTGTAACCGGTCTCCCGATCGCCGGACCTGCCGGAGACGGAAGCGATGACTATTATGCATACACCATCATCTTCAAGACTGTTCGTGACCAGCTGGATGAAGAAGGCAACGTTATTGACGCTAAGTTCGGTCTTTACGTTGACGATCCCACTCTGCAGTCTGCAAACGGTATATATGGATATAGCTATAAGATGGGTCTTATGAACGGCTCCGAGCGCATTTTCAAGGGTGATAACAGATATACCAATGGAGATATTGTCTTTATAAATGACGGTATGACCATGCAGGGTATCAACTATAGAGAAGAGGGTGTAGACAAGACCCAGATTTCGGTTCAGGAATATGCAATCGAGGTCAATGCCTACGAGGATACTATGAAGTTCTACATGAAGGACAACACCGAGGCATGGGTTCTGATGCAGGCAACCGAGATCGGTGATATCCCGTCCTTCTACGGAACTTATCTCTGTCCCACTCTGTATACTTGGGATGGCAGCGGCGAATATCCGATCACTGTTGAGTACGTCAACATCTACAAGGGTATGACTCTCTCGGGCGACGAGCTTCCCGTAGCTCCTGATGTTCCCGCGGACACGACTACCTCCGCTCAGGATACCACTGCAGCTCCTGCAGATACTACCACTGCAGCTCCCGCAGATACCACTACCAATGCTCCTGCCGGTGACAACACCACTGCAGCTCCTACCGTTACCACTAAAGCTCCCGAGAGCAACGGTTGCGGCGGATTCGCAGTTCTTCCTGTTTCGATCGTCGCGATCCTCGGACTCGCGGTTACTGTCGTAGCTAAGAAGGCTCTTTAATTAAAAAGTTTAGATAAAAGCAGCCCTCCCGTTAGCGGGAGGGCTGCTTGATTTTTTGCCGTTTATGAGCTTTGCGGTCGATTCAAATATTGTGAAAATCTCACAAAAAACTTTGGCTTAATTTGTGCGAAAAATGATCATAATAAATAGAAAATTGCTTGACAAAAAACGGAAAGCGTGGTAAAATGTAAGGGTAGAGTTAATAGAGCGTTTCGTTCTGTTAAAATTCATTTTTTTAGGAGAAAACTATGAAAAAAATTGTAGCACTTCTTGCCGCTATAATGATCCTTGCAATGCTGTGCGGAACTATCGTTCCCGTCAGCGCAACTGAAGAGACTCCGGAAGATGAGGTCGTTGAGATCGATAGCAGCATGTATGACGCAGCAGACGAGGGAGATCTGTTGTACACTCTTAACTTTAACGGCGACGATGTTTGGCAGCCGGGAAACTTGGTTAGAACCGCAGTTGCAACCGTTGATCCCGACAATCCGCATAAGGTTACGGTATATACTACTAACGATGCAACAAGAAACCACTGGGGCGGAGCAATAAAGGGACTTCCTCTTGCGGGTGCGGATCCGGATGGAAACGAAGATTATTATGCGTATACTATTACGTATAAGGTTACCCGTAAAACAAAGAGCGACTCCGGAGACTGGATTATTGACTCCGGCTTTGGATTTTTTATTAACGACTCCAGCGATGCTAACGGTGTTGGAGTTTGGGGCTGGTCCTATGAGATGGCAATTATGACGTGTGCGGTCCCGGCCAAATCGTATGTTAATTATATTAGTGAGGGTATTAGCCTAGCTGGTATTAATTATGCGGAGCAGGGAGTAGATAAGACTCAGCCGTCAGTTCAGGAATATGCGATAGAAGCAAACCTTTACACCGATACGATCAAGCTTTATGCTATTGATTCTGTTGGCGAGTGGGTCAAGATCCAGGAAACCGACATTGGCGATCTCGCTTTCATAGCCGGTGATTATCTTACTCCGTCGTTTTACATTTATTATGAAAATGAGCCTGTTGACGTCGAGGACGTAAAGATATACAAGGGAATGACCATCTCGGGCGACGAGCTTCCCGTAGCTCCTGATGATGTTCCCGCGGACACGACTACCGCCACTCAGGACACTACTACCGCGGCTCCTGCAGATACTACAACTGCAGCTCCCGCAGATACTACCACCAATGCACCTCAGGGCAATACTGACACCACTACAGAAGCTCCTACCGTTACTACCGAAGCTCCCAAGAGCAACGGCTGCGGCGGATTTGCAGTTCTTCCTGTTTCGATCGTCGCGATTCTGGGACTTGGGGTTACTGTTGTAGCAAAGA
>JAZKZA010000193.1:0-7420 GCA_045612445.1 Eubacteriales bacterium
GACATTGTCTTCCTAAGACCGCTTGGCCTCCGACTTTATCCACGCCGTCATGTATATCACTCTCCTTTAAATAACTGACTGCCTTTACTCTTCGCTATCCTCCGCCGAATTTATCATCGCGGTGAAGATCTTCTCCGCCCGGCGTCTGACAACGCCGATGATCTTTTTGAGCGGACGGTCCAGCGTTTCGGGGTCCAGCTTGTAGTTCCCTCTCGAGACCTCTGCCTCGCGAACTATCTCGCGGTCGCCCTGCTCGTCTCTCGTCGGAACGAGGACCACGTCTCCGTTCTCGACCGAGTTTCCGTCCGGATCGTAGCGGTATATCTTATCGGGGCGCTCCTTCCAGAAAACGTCGATCGCGTCAACGCCGTTCTCCTCGGTCTCCTCAACCTCGGGGATCGCCGCGATGAGCTCTTCGACCTCGTCGGAGCTCTCAAGCTCTTCCACAGTCGCCTCGACCTCTATCTCCTCGTCTGCCTCTATCTCGACCGGCTCTATGACCGTCTTGATGATCGGCTCGGGAGCGGGGTTGTTTACCACTACCTTGACCACGGGACGTACAACGTTCGTGATGTTGGGCTGTACGACCGTCGCAGACGCGGCGGAGTCGGCGTAACCCGTCGTCTCGGGCTCGGTGTAGCCCTCAACGCTGACGGTGTAAACGTACAGAAGCTTACTGTCGGTCGGAATAATGAACTTGGTGCAGGTCTTGTCTGCATTTTCGTTCATAAGAATGGGGGCTTGGATCGTATCGCGGATCTCAAGCATCTCGTCAAAGGTATCAACCAGTATGACCTGGTAGGACGCGGTCTCGAACATATTGTTTATCTTCTGAATGTACGACTTGTACTGAGATACGATCTTCTTGACACGCGCGGTGTAGGTGATATCGGGCGTTCTCGTCAGATAGATGAATGCGGCGAGAACGAGCAGAACGATTGCGTCCAGCGCGCCGAGCACGAATGCCGCCGTCTTGAACGCCTCGCTTCCCGCGCCTCTGGTGCAGGCGATCATCTTCGCCTCAACGTCGGGAACTGCCGAAACCATTTTTATATTGACCGTTTTGGTCGTAAGAGGTATACGAAGCTCGGATACGTAGGTCTCGACCGCGCTGCCCGAGAAGGCATCGCAATCGCTGAGCACGTCGACCTTGAGAGTCAGCACGATGTTGCTCGTCGTTCCGGAAAGGCCGTAGGTATCGATAAACCTGTTTGCCAGGTCGTTATACTCATCGTAATTGATGACCACGATCTCGTTTATCCTCAGGCGATCCGAGCTGCTCTGCGACCGATCGGACACGCTGACAAGCTCGTACTCGGGATTGAAGATCGCAACGCTCGACGTGTTATCCATTATCTCAAGTCTGGACTTGACGGTGTAGGAATAACGGTAGTTGACGTCATCGGTGTCCATCTCGATCTCGTAGGAGAGATCGGCGATTATGCGGTCTATAAGAGAGGCGACGTAGGACTGATTTTGCCCGAGATACTCCTCGGAATAAAACTCATTGTCCTTCAGGAACACGTTGTAGTTGATGCTGCCGCGCTCGGTGTAGCCGATATAGTACTTGCTCTCCAGCTGCGCCGAAACGAGGGCGGAAATTATTACCGCAACCGTCAGCACGACGGCGATCACGATCTGGGTGAAGATCAGCTTATCGCGGTTCTTTCTGTATAACGCGCGTTTCTTCTTCTCTTTTTCCGACATTCTGTAAACCTCCTTTCTTCAAATTTAGTATGCAGGATCGAGCGCCTCGCGAAGCCACAGGGTCGGATATCCGATAAACGATATCTTAACGTCGGTCAGCCCGACGATGTCTGCGGCAACTCTGTAACCGGGGTCTTGATCCAAGTTGGCGTCGCCCTTCGTGTAGTAACGGGTCTCGGCGCCGGTGTTTACTATTTTTATGACTCTGTGGACTATCCTGTTGCCACCGTCCTCAAAGACAATGACCTGTCCCTCTTTTAAGGCTTGACCCTCATATCTTTCGTAGATAATCGCGTCGCCCTTGTTTATCTCGCCCGTCATGCTTTCGGTGGCGATGACCAAAAGACCGAACCTGAACTGGCAGGAGACCAGCATCGCGACCGATACTATGACCGCCACGGCGAGAACCGTTCCGACTCGGGAGAGCTTTTCGCCTCCCCGTCTCACGGCGTTTTTCTTTTGCCTGCCGAAAAGCGAGGACACAAGCGCCAGCATCGCAATGGGCAGGATCATTTTTATGCAGGCTTGAAGCGCATCCGTCATTCCCGCCTGCACGGGAATAAAGTAGATATAAAGAGCCGTTATAGCTCTGAAAGCTACGTTGGGCAGCGGCCCGTAATTTTTTGATACGTAATGGTAATAGACGTTTGCGCAAATTGCCGGAAACAGCGTCATTCCGAAAAGGTCCATAAACCTATTGAAGCTCGTGATGCCGGCAATATTCGAATAGGCAAGAGTCTCCGCGATAACGCAGGAGACAAACGCCACAACGCTGACCGCCTTGTTCTTTTGCGACAAAAGAACGTATCTGATGATCTCGACCTCAACTATGATCGCCGCCAACGGAAGTATCCTCTCGAGCAGGACCACGGAATTTACGAAATAGGGATTTTGGTAAAAACCGAACACCACGCCGGAGAACTGCATCAGCACCGCGTAAAGCACCGAGGCGATCACCGAGATGAGCAGAACGCTTTTTTTGTGGATCGACAGCGCCGCTCTCTTTTTTATAAGGAAGAAGGTGAGAAGCGTCAAGGGGAGCAGGGCGCAGGCGGCAAGTGCCTTGCTGCTCTCCGTCTCAACGAAAAGCAAGGAAAGGAGGACTGCAAATACCGTAAGAGAGACGGTATACAGAACCGCTTTGTCCTTAGTCATCTGCAGCCCTCCTTTCTATCTATGCTACGTTGTTTTCTTTAGCTTTTGCTATCAGGTATTTCCGCCCGGGGTTACCGGAACGCCGGTTGCGGTGAACTCAACTCTGAAGTTCTGGGTGATCGACGCCTCGGTCGCAAAGGACTTATCAAGCGTGATGGTTACCGTGAAGGTAGCAGTTCCGCCATTAGCGGCGATATAACCGTTCGAATCAAGACCCTCAAACGCGCCGGCAACGATCGAGATGTTTGCATCGTAGTTAGAGCCGGTGTTGGTGAAATTGACAGCGGGAGCCGAAACGGATACGGGGAAGTCGTGGTCGTTCTTGACGGTGTAGGTAACGACGACCTTGTCTCCGGCGTTTCTGAAGCCGCCAACGTTCAGGTCGATGGACTGACCGCCGATCGCGTCCTTACCGTAGTTGTTTCCGGAGGTGATACCACCCTTGACGACCTGCTCTGCTACTGCCGAGAAGGTGACTGCGGGAGCGGGAGCACCGACCGAGATGTTACCGCCGATTTCCATGTTAACGGTAAATGCGGCATAACCGATGCCGAGAGCGAGGGATGCTACGAGGAGCAGAGCGATTACTAAACTTCTTCTTCTTTTCATTGTTTTTTCTCCTTTGGAAAAAATATTTTTTAATTTTTCAGAGCGTTCCCTAACCGCTCTTTGTGCCCAAATAGACCGTTTGGGGCTTCGGTAGGTGTATTTTATCACCCGTTGACTACAGCTTGACTACAAAAATCGACCCTTTTTCAAAAAAATAAAAAAAATTTCGGCGCACCGAGCTTATCGGTGCGCCGACGCATTTATTTTGCTTTTGCAAGTTGGTTTTCAAGATATCCGACGGTAAACTCCGCCCAGGAGTAAGCGCTCATGTACTGCCCCGTGAAGGAGTTGATCGCACGCGTGTCGCCCTCAAGGAAGCGGTAATAGTCGCAATCCACGATCTTGGTGTTTACGAGTATCCCCTGCCTGCTCTTCAGTATCAGGTCCTTGACGTCGACCGAGTGAAGCGTCTTGACAAGGCTGGCAACGTACACCTGCAGATTCTTCTGCTTCGTTCTGTCGTATTCCTCGTCCTCCCAAAGCATTGCGGCAAGGTCGGGATAGGTGACCGACGTACCCCGCTTGTCCACAAGATAAGCAAGTATCTCCTTTGCCTGCTTTCTTTCAAACTTGAGCGGTTGTCCGTCAACGAAAACGTCGAAGTTTCCGAAGGTCAGTATCTTTATCCGCTTTTCCTTATCCCACTCGATGGGGTGGCGAAGGTTTTCAAGCTCCTCGCGGATCGCCGCCGGCGAGACCGGCTTTAACACGTAACCGCTCATTCGCAGGTCGATCCCCGCCTTCATATACTCCGAATACCCGGTTGCAAAGACGATATTTACCTTCGGGTTTATCAGCTTCAGCTCACGCGCCAGCTCAACGCCGTTCATGCCCGGCATGTGTATGTCCAAAAAAGCAACGTCTATCCTCTGCCCTCTCGCCACGTCGAGCGCGCTCTCAACGTTGCGGCAGGGGTATACGTTCGCGCCCGACGCGACCTCGTCAAGCGCACTTTTCATCAGCTCAAGCGCAAAATATTCGTCGTCAACTGCCAAGATGTTCATGCTTTTCTCCCCTTTTCAACGGGAATCTCGATCGAAACGCGCGTTCCGACGCCCGCCGTGCTCTTAATGCTGACCGTTCCCCTTGAGATACTGCGGATCCTGCTTCTTACGTTCTCAATACCGACGTGCCCCTGCCTGTTTGCCTCAAAATCCTCGGTAACAAAGCCAACTCCGTCGTCTATGACCTCTATTACGTATCTTTCGTCGCGGATAAAGGTGGATATCTTCAAGGTTCCGCCCTCGACGCGGCCGGTTATACCGTGCTTGACCGCGTTCTCAACTATCGGCTGGACCGAGAGCGGAGGAATATAAAAGTCCTTGCAGTCGATCGAATAGATCACGTTGAGCTTCTCGCGAAAACGCGTTTTTTCTATCTTGAGATAGCATTCAACGTGCTCCAGCTCCTTTTCAAAGGGGATAACGTTCTCGCTCGTCAGCGAGTCGAGGTTTCGGCGAAGGTAGCGCGCAAAATCGACCGTCAATATCTTTGCCTGCTTGGGCGAGATATCGCACATCGCCGCGATCGCAGAGAGGGTATTATAAGTAAAATGAGGATTTATCTGCGAGAGCATCAGCGCATTCCTCTGCGCGTCGATCATTTTTTGCCGTTGCAGATAGATGCTCGTATAGATTACCATTATGCTTATGACTATACCGACGTAGGTCAACGATATGCCGTGATAGGTATAGTCAATGGCGATGCCCGCCAGCGGGAATAGAGTGTAAGAGAGGAAGGCAACTCGACTCGACTTGGTCGACTTGGTGGCGCAAAGTGCCATAACGATGAGCGCCGCAAAGGACAAGATCGAGAACAACAGATGCAAAACGACCATCAGCTCGTTTTCACTGTGAACGTAATGTCCCGAGGGGCTGACCGAAAAGGAGTAGCCGAAGAAGGCGTTTCCTATCGCGTAGCAGAGCGACGCCACGCACAGAACGCGGAAAAGCTTTACCGTGACCGTCACCGCCTTACTGCCCTGGTACAGGTTGTTTCGCAGATATTCCATAAAGCAGATCATAGCCATCTGACCCGCGCAGGAGGCGACCGTGTTTGAGATCAGCGTCCAAAGAGCGAGCTCGGGGTTTCCCTCGCAGAGCCACGCCACGGTGTCCCCGATCAGGGCGAGCATCGTGTAGATAAGCAGGAAAAAGAAATATTTGAAAACGATCCGCTTTTGAGCTATCCACTCGCTCAGGCACGCCGAAAAGATTATCACGGTCACGATAAGACCGAACGAATTCAGCGCAACGTTTACTAACGATAAGTTGATGCTTGGCATATCTGCTCCCTTCAAACGGACGGCACGCGCCGTCTTTAGCCTTTGTTTATACCATTTTATCACAATTTTCGCGCTAAATCAAGAAACTCTAGAAATTTTTAGGACACAGAGCGTCTTGTATTTTCGGAGAAGGTGTGTTATAATGACTGTACTAACTCATTCGGAGGAAATTTAAGATGAAAAAGATACTGCTCGTGATGCTCGTCGTTCTTATGATCGTCTCGCTCGTCGCGTGCGACGACAGTACGGTCGAGACCCCCGACACCGATGACACCACAACCGCCGCCGACACAACCACCGCCGCTCCGTCGCAGGGTCTCTCAACCCCCGAGTGGAGCGATATGCTCTCGGATGCAAGCTTTGAAAACTACACCGTCACCTACGAGGGCAGAATGACCGTCCTTCCCGAAAACGTGACCAGCGACGTCAAGCAGATATGCAAAATAACTTCCGATAAGGTCTCGATCGAGATCTTCATCGATACGGGCGACTCCTTCGATGAAGACACCTTTGTCGACGTCTATGACGGAAACATCGCTCAGTCGCAGAAGCAGCAGTGCGAGCAGATCTTTCTGCTTATGCTCTCCAAGCGCGACGCCTTTACGTACGACGCCGAGACCAATACCTATCTCGTAACCGAGACCATTCGTATTGAGGAAACGATGGTCGGCATCTCGTATGTCGAAGGTGTTCCGCAGGAGTTTGAGTGCCCGACCGTCATTGAGATGCGCAACGGAGTGGTCAGCGTGTCGGAGGACGGTAAGCTGATGAAATTCGTTTGCGACTATTCGCAGACGATTAACCTGCCGGGACAGTCGATAACCCAGTACGGCAACACGAGCTGGACCTTCAGCGACTACGGCACGACCGTTATTGATTAAGTAAAGAAAACGGACGAACACTGTTCGTCCGTTTTTGCTTCGCAGACCGTAAGCGGACAGTCGGTGACGGCTGTCCCTGCACGGGTGCGAGGGGATTTTTTTATATTTCTATCAGGTTTTTGGGGCTGCGGGTGAAGTTGTACGTTCCCGTTTCGGTCACCGTTGCCATATCCTCGATGCGGCAGCCGTATTTGCCCGAAATGTAGATGCCCGGCTCGAACGTCACGACGTCTCCCACCTGCAGCATCGCTCCCGACGGAACCTTCTGCGACATTCCCGGCGCTTCGTGGATATACATTCCCACGCCGTGTCCCAGCGAGTGTCCGAAGCAGCCGCGGTATCCCGCGTTGTCGATAATGTCTCGCGCGATGGTATCGAGCTTGAGTCTGCCGCGCTCTCCCGCCTCAAAAGCCGCAAGTGCCGCCGTTTGTGCCTCGAGAACGGTGTTGTAAAGTCTCTTTTCCTCCTCGTCGGCTCGTCCGAGAACGACCGTTCTCGTCATATCCGAGCAGTATCCGTCGACCTTTGCGCCGTAATCCATTGTGAAAAATCCGCGCTCAAGTTTGACTTGCCTCGGAACTCCGTGCGGAAGCGACGAAGCACTTCCCGAAACTGCGATGGTTGAAAAGGCGGTTGATTCTGCCCCCTTTGATCTCATAAAGAATTCGAGCTCAAGAGCGACCTCAATTTCTGTGCGATCGGGATTTATAAATCCGAGGATGTGATCAAATGCTGCATCGGTTATTTCCTGTGCGGCTTTTATTTTTTCTATCTCTCCTTCATC
>JAZKZA010000194.1:0-6174 GCA_045612445.1 Eubacteriales bacterium
CCGAAAAGACAGGTTGCAACAAGTGTTAATTTCATAAAAACCTCTGTTTGCTGTGCCGGCACGGCTACCTCACGCCCTTCGTGAGTTTACCGTGATGATATTTTAGTATATCACAATTCGTCGTTTTTGTCTACTGTTTACGCGCTTTTTTCGCAAAAAAAGCGGCAGACGCACCGCGTCTGCCGCTAACACGACCGTTTTGGCCGTTCTTTATTGAGTTAAGAGCCACTCGACTCTCAGTTGGTCACCTCATCGGAGGGGCTGACCTCGGGAGCTTCCTCCTCAGTGGTCTCCGGGAAGTACATATCACGGTACTCGGACCAGCCCTTGAGGTTTGCCTTGGTGAAGATCCAGCAGCCGGTATACGACTGGCTTATGCTGCGGGCATCGAGCTTGTTTCCGATAAGAGTTGCCGTGCGGTTGAAGATGATCGGAACAACTGCGGCGTCCTTTGCGACCAGAAGCTTTTCAGCCTCGAGCAGCAGTGCGGCGCGCTCGTCGATATTGGTTGCGTTGAAGGCACGGTCGATCAGATCGTTGTACTCGTCGCTGTTATAACCGGTCTCGTGCTCACCCTCGGATCTGAGTGCACCGTCGACCGTCTTGTTTCCGGTGTATCCGATAGCAAAGGGAGCGAGTACCGAGAAGGCATCGGGAGTATTTGCAACCAGGTCGATAGCCATTACCTGATAGTTGTTGCCAACGATGATCTCTTCATTAAAGATATCGTCGCGGATATCGGTAACGTACTCCTTGGTGGAGGGATCCATATCGTCGTTGACGATAACACCGATCGGCTCAAGAACTACGTCAAATCCAAGTCCTGCCCAAGCGGCTGCAACAGCCTTTGCGATGGCGGCGTGGACCGCATCGGAGGCACGATATCTGATAGAGAAGGAATAATCGGCGGGGTTGATGCCGGACGAGGCGATCAGAGCCTCAGCTTCGGTCTTATTAGCTGCTGCCGAAATAGCGTCTCCCTGCGAGCGGAAGGTCTTTCCGGCGGTCGTTCCGTAGAACATCTTCTCGTTGAGAAGTCCGGTAGCGGGCTTTGCGAAGACGATCTCGTTCGCGATCTCGGTGCGGTCGATGACCAGCGACAGAGCAGCCCTGACGTCGTCGTTAGCAAACAGCTTGGTCTCCTTCTTCGGAGTGGGAACAGAGGGAATTACGGGCGGCTTTGCCGAATCGGCAAATCTCATGATCTCGTACTCGGCGTTGAACTCGGCAACTGCCTTGTTATACTCCTCGATAGCCAGCTTAAATGCGGCGATATCCTCGTCGGTATAATAAACTATGTTCTTCTCGCTGGAGTCGTTGACGTCAATGCTGGGAAGGCTGATGGGAGTGGGAGCCTCCGGCATGGTCGGGAACGGAAGGGTCACGTCCTCTGCATTGTTCTTTGACCAAGTGAGCCAAGCGGTCTCGGCAGTCACGAACTTCTTGTAGGTCGAGCCTTCAGTGTCGGAATAGAGCGCGGTGAAATATTCGGTCACCTCTTCGCGATATCCCTTGTTATAAACGTTTGCGTTCTGGTTAAAATAGTAGGTGTGAGTCGAGAGAGTGTCAACAACGCTGACCTTCGAGGCATACTCGGAGCGGAGCGACAGCGGAATGTCGTTTACGAAAACGACCTGACCGTTGTTGTAAAGAGTAAGCTGCTCCTCAGGGCTGACGCCGAAGTCGATGACTATGCGATAAGGAGTTACGTACTTATCCTCAGCGTCCTTCTCGCGGTCTCTCATGTAATACTCGTTTCTCTCGAGAATGAACTGTCCGCTTCCCTCCTCATACGAGGCGCGGCGCAGAATAAAGGGTCCGCTGCAGACCATCGACGAGGGCTTCTTTGCCCAGTCGGGCTTGCCCTGAACGTAGCCTTCACGAAGCGGGAAGAGCGAGGGGCTGGTGAAGCTGAGCTTAAGCTCGCCGAGCAGCTCGTTGGTGATCTCGCTGTCAAAGCTGATCTCAACGACGTTGGTCTCGGGAGCGGTTACTCCGAGGTCGTCGATCGAAGCCTCGCCCGACTTAACGGCGGCGGCATTCTTTATCTTGAGAAGGATAGCGGTCGCATCGTTCGAGTTCTGAGCCTTGAGAACTCTCTTCAGAGTATAGACAACATCGTCCGAGCTGACGGCAGAACCGTCGCTCCAGTACGTGTTCTTCAAGGTGATCCTTACGGTATACTCTTCCTTTGCAACGTTATTTATCACCTCGGTCCTCGCGGCAAGATCGTCTACGACATTACCGTTCGCATCGAGCTTGTAAAGTCCCGAAAAGATGAGGCTGACGATCTTGAGCTGAGCGTCGTTGTTCATTGCGTACAACGGGTCAAGATCATATACCTGCTGTGACAGATAGACCTGCATTATCGACTCGACAACACCGCCCGAGCAAGAGCTGAAGACGGGGACGAGCATGAATACGCAGAGCACAAGTGCGATAATACGCTTCTTCATAATTAGGGATAATCCTCCTTCGGATTTTGGCGTCGAAAAAAGACCGACGCTATGGGCAAAATTCGCCGTTTAGCGTATTATATCACACTTTTGCCGTATAATCAATCTTTAATATCGATTCAAAAAAAGTTTCGTTATAAATGCACAATCATTTATTGGCAATACTGTGCATTTTGCCCACGCAGAACATCAATGCGGCTTGAAGACAAATAAGCTTGAAAGGAAGGCATACGTTTTGAAGAAATATTTCAGGACAGATCTGGCGTCCGAGCAGTTTCCCGACCCAAGCTCTCTCCCCCGCGGCGTTTCGCTGCGTGTCGACGTGAGCCGCTCGGGATTTCGTATCGAAAGACATACCGTCTCGCTCAACGCCGACACCGACCGCCCGTCCGGCGAGTACGTCACCCTATACTGCGGCGCAGTCTGGGAGCTTGACGAAGCCCCGTTTTCCGACCTCGTTCACGACCTCGCCGCCGAGCTTCGCTCGTCTGCCGAGCGGCTGACCGAAAAAGCCGTGTCTCCCGACCTTTCGGTGTTGGTCGTCGGTCTCGGCAACGCCGAGATGACACCCGACGCTCTTGGACCCGACAGCGTTTCGCGCCTGAACGTCACCCGTCACCTTTGCTCCGCCGCCCCCGAGCTCTTTGAACGTCTTGACTGCTGTATCCTGTCGGCGATTGCCCCCGGTGTTCTGGGCAAAACGGGAATAGAGACGCTGACGCTCGTCCGTGCCGCGGTAGATGCAGTGAACCCCGACCTTGTCATCGCAATAGACGCCCTCGCCGCACAGAGCCTTGACCGACTTGCCTCCACCGTTCAGCTGGGAGACGGAGGCATACGTCCCGGCTCGGGCGTTCTCAATCGCCGCGCCGCACTCGACCGCGACTCTCTCGGCGTGCCGGTGCTCGCCCTGGGTGCGCCAACGGTGGTAGACTCCTCGACCCTCGTTGCCGATGCCCTGCTCCAAAGCGGTCAGACCGAGATATCTCCCGAGCTTGAGGCAGTCCTTGAGACCGGCAGGAGCTATTTCGTTGCCCCCAAGGAGGCAGACGCCGTGAACGACAGCCTTTGTCGCCTTTTTTCGGAGGCGCTGAACCTCGCATTCGGCATAAGTCTGACCTATCTTTCATAGAGTATATAAAAAAACGAAAGCGTGAGACCTATGGAAGAACAAAAGCTACCCCTGCCCGCCCCCGACTGCTCGACCCGAGAGTTCGACGCCGTATCTGTCAAGGAAGACCGTAAGACCCCGAAAAGCTATATTTTTTACTGCGTGATGACCCTATCGGTAATGCTCTTCACCCTGACCTTTGCGGCGTCCGAACTATTCTCTCTCTTTTTTTCGGACGGATACCCCGGTCAGATGCTGCTGTCAAAATTCTTCGGAGACGGCAGTCCCGGCAAGACGATACAGGAGATAATGCTCGGTCAGAGCTTTCTCGATCTGTCGTTGGGCGAGCAAACGACCTCTCCCCCCGACGTGACCACCGCTCCCATTCCCTCAGACACCACCCGACCCTCTTCTCATCCGTCAAGCTCCGCTCCCGAAGCTACGACCGCCCCCTCCCCCTCCGACGGCACGACGCCCACCGACATCTATCACTACGACCCAAGCATCATCCCGTCGGGTATGCTGGGCGTGATCCCTCTCGACCTCAGCCTTTCAGATCGAGGGCAGGACTACATATACGATCAAAGCGACGTCTACGACGTCGATCTTTCAAAGATAGGCTCGATATCGGTCTCGACCGACGTCGGCTCGGTCTATCCGTCGGGCGCGCCGCTCGTCCTGATCCTGCACACCCACGCCACCGAATCGTATACCGACGAGGGAGTGCTTTGGTACGACCCCGACCGGGAGGTGGGGCGGTCAAGCGACCCCGAAAGGAACGTCGTCTCGGTCGGGTCTCTCCTTGCCGAGCGCCTCAACGAGCTGGGCATCCCCACCCTTCACTGCGAGATCCTTCACGACGAGGGCGGATACTCCGCGGCGTACCAAAACAGCGCCGAGACCGTAAAGCGTTACCTTCGTGAATACCCCTCGATACAGTACGTCATCGATCTTCACCGCGACGCCGTGCAACGCTCGACAGGAGAGATCGTTCGCCCCGTGACCGAGTGCGAGGACGGGGCGGCAGCGCAGATAATGTGCGTCGTCGGAAGCGGCGCGTCAAGCGTCGGCGGCGACCACTGGGAGAGAAACCTTGCCCTGGCGCAAAAGCTGCGAGCCGAGCTGAACTCGACCGCACCCAAGCTCTGCCGCCCCACCTGCCTGCGCGACTCGGCATATAACCAACACCTTGCCCCCTATTCTCTGCTGCTCGAGATGGGGGCGGCGGGAAACACCCTCTCCGAGGTGTACCGAAGCGCCGAGCTGGTCGCCAAGGCGTTATTTGCCGTCATAGCAGGGTGAACAACGCCAACAAATTTCATCCGAGCGCATCTGTCGTTTGTATCAAAATAACAAAAATGTAACAAAGTTTGAAAATAGTGTTGCATTGGTTTTTTTCATATGCTATAATGTATCCGTCGTAATCTGTAAAAAATTAAAAACACGGAAGGTGGATCATTATTATGGCAAAGAACAACATTGTCGATTGGACAACAATAACCAATTTCGTAATCGATTCCTTCGTTGGCTACGGTATTCCCCGCGAGGACGCCGTCATTTGTGCCGACGTTCTTCTCGAATCGGATAAGCGCGGCATTGAGTCGCACGGTGTCAACCGCTTCAAGCCGGTCTATCTCGACCGCATCGAGGCAGGTATCCAGAACCCCGTCACCAACTTCGATATCATAAAGGAGACCGAGACCACCGCTGTCGTCGACGGACACGACGGTATGGGTCAGGTCATCGGCTATAAGTCGATGAAGCTCGCTATCGAGAAGGCAAAGAAGTACGGTATGGGAATGGTCGTCGTTCGCAACTCCTGCCACTACGGTATCGCAGGATACTATACCTCTATGGCAACCAAGTACGGCTGCATCGGTATGACCGGTACCAACGCTCGCCCCACCGTTGCTCCGACCTTCGGAGTTGAGGGTGCTTTCGGAACTAACCCCTTCACTCTCGGCGTTCCCACCGACGAGGCCTTCGACTTCAACTTCGACGCCGCAACCTCGATCACCCAGAACGGTAAGCTCGAGTACTACCAGAGAATCAACCACGACGTACATACCGGAACGGTCGTCACTCCCGACGGCTCTGCCTTCGAGGGCTCGGCAAGCGACGCTCTCAAGGAGATGGCAAAGGGACAGGCGGCACTGACCACTCTCGGCGGTGTCGGCGAGGACCTCGGTGGATACAAGGGCTACGGCTTTGCTATGTTCGTTGAGTTCCTTTCGGCAGTCCTTCAGGACGGCTCGTACGGTAAGGTCCTTACCGGCAAGGGCGAGAACGGCGAGAAGGTCCCCTTCCGTCTCGGACATTTCTTTATCGCTATCGACACCGAGCACTTCCTCGGCGAGACCCTCTGCCGCAAGAAGGCAGGAGACATCTGCCGTGAGGTCCGCTCGACCAAGAAGGACCCCTCTGCCGAGCGTATCTACACTGCCGGCGAGAAGGAGTTCGAGGTAAGACTTGCCCGTAAGGCAGGCGTTCCGATCAACGAGTCGGTACAGGCTGAGATGTGCGCAGTCCGCGATAAGCTGGGTCTCACCCAGTACACCTTCCCCTGGGAAGAATAATTCCAACAATATAAAAAAACGACCGTCCTCA
>JAZKZA010000195.1:0-2660 GCA_045612445.1 Eubacteriales bacterium
AACCAGCATAAGGTCGTAGCCGTTGCCGATGTGAGTGTCTATAAAGTAGTTGAGAAGCGCCCATTCAAGACGTGCGCCCATGCCGCCGTAGATCCAGAAGCCGCTGCCAGAGAGCTTTGCGCCTCTCTTGTAGTCGATAAGTCCCAGGTCTGTGCAGATATCAACGTGATTTTTGGGCTCGAAATCGAACTTATGAGGCTCGCCGAAATAACGGAGCGGCTCGTTGTTCTCCTTACCTCCCGTCTTGAGATCGCGGTCGGGAAGGTTGGGCAGGCTGAGCATAACGGCATTCAGATCGGCTTCGATAGCCTTCAGCTTCTCGTCGTTTGCCTTGGCGGTTTCGGAGAGTTTCTTCATCTGCGCGAAGATCTCGGCGGTGTCCTTGCCCTCCTTTTTGTACTGGGGAATAAGCTTTGTGGTCCTGTTCTGCTCCGCCTTGAGAGCCTCGGTCTCGGAGATAAGCGCACGGCGTGCGGCGTCGAGCTTGAGGATCTCCTCGATCTCAGCGGCTGCGTCCTTTCCCTTGATGGCAAGACGCTCGATCACTTCATTGGGATTTTCTTTTATATACTTAATATCAAGCATGGTTAATTGTTACCTTTCTATGGATATTGTGTTAACAAATTATAAATTATCGAAGATCTCTTCGCCGCAAAGGGTGCGAAGCAGGCTCTCAAGATCGTCGTTGGTCTCGTAACGGATCTCGATAGACTTCTTTTTGGGGGTGTGGGTTATCTTGACCGTTCTTCCGAGTATCGAACGCGAACGGTTCTCAAGCTCCTTCATATAGAGCCTTACCTGACCCTTCTCTCCCTGAATATCCTCTTCCTCCGGCTCAGGCTCGGGGGCGTTCAGCTTCTTGACCGCCGCCTCGGTATCGCGTACCGAGAGGTCCTTGTTGGTTATCTTAACGGCGAGAGGCAGGATATCGTCATCGTTCTTGAGACCGAGAAGTGCGCGGGCGTGACCGGCGGTCAGCTCACCACTCTTGAGCATATCAAGCACCTCGTCGGGCAGATCGAGCAGACGCAGAGCGTTGGCTATTGCCGAACGGCTCTTTCCTACCTGCTTTGCGACCTGATCCTGCGTCAGATCGAAGCGCTCTATCAGCATATCGTATGCCATGGCCTCTTCGATGGGATTCAGACTCTCTCTCTGGATATTTTCGATCAGCGAGACCTGGGCGGTCCTCAGATCGTCTCCGTCGAAGATTATTGCGGGAATCTCGGAAAGACCTGCCATTTTTGCAGCTCTCCAACGGCGTTCACCCGCAATTATTTCGTAGAGTCCCGGCAACGTGGTGTTCTCACGAACGATTATCGGCTGCAGAACTCCGTATTCAAGGATCGAATCGGCAAGAGATTCGAGCGCTTCGCGCTCAAACGTCTTTCTCGGCTGGTCCTTTCTGGGTTCAATATCTGATATTTTTAGCGTACTGGCTCCGTTTTTTGCCTCCTCAAGCATATTATCGTCGAGAATTGCAAAGAAATCACGACCCAGAGCGTTTTGGCGTTTTGACATACGATCGTACTCCATCCTTTCTGTAAAGATCGTCGCTTTGGCGACGTCTCAAAGCCTCGTCCTCGGCACCTCCGCGGCAGACCACCGCAGGCTTTGACGAGATAAGAGGCGAATTGTCCTCAAGCAGCGACTCAAAGCCTCTGCCGAGACCGGTCGGCTTTTTGTTTTTGGGGTTTGCCATGATCAGAGCCTCAATGCAAGCTCTTTTGCGACCTCTATATACTCAAGCGTTGCTTTTGCGCGCTTATCGTGGTAATAAGCCGGCTTTCCGAAGCTGGGAGCCTCCGAAAGCTTGACGTTTCTCGAGATCGGTGTGGCAAAAAGCTTGTCCCCATAGTGCTTTTTCAGCTCGGTCATGACCTGGATCGAGAGCAAAAGTCTGGCGTTATACATAGTTACGAGTATTCCGCAGACCGAAAGCTTGGGATTATACATCTTATTTATACGTTTTACCGAGATCATAAGCTGCGAAAGTCCCTCAAGCGCGTAAAATTCGCACTGCATAGGCACAACTACGCCGTCGCACGCCGAAAGAGCGTTTACGGTCAGCATTCCGAGCGAGGGCGGACAGTCTATTATAATGTAGTCATAGTCACCGGCGACCTTTTCGAGCTCGGTCTTCATTCTGTACTGGTTATCTTCGAAGTCAAAAAGGTCAAATTCAGCGCCCGCAAGCGAAATATTTGCCGGAATTACCGACAAATTTGTGTACGGAGTCTCAATTATGGCCTCTTTTATGTCAACTTCGTTAAGAAGAACCTCTCTTATGGTGTTTTTTAAGCCTCTTTTGGCAACGCCAACGCCACTCGTGGTATTTCCCTGGGGATCGAGGTCGACCATCAACGTTTTATAGCCTATAATTCCGAGCGAAGCAGCTACGTTTACCGCCGACGTGGTCTTACCGACACCGCCTTTTTGGTTTGCAAAAGCAATTATCTTTGCCATTTTACGTCCTTTCATTGGTTTATTTTGCAGTTTTAGTTATTAACGTCATTATTATATCACATTTTCTCCCGCAATTCAATACATTATCAAATGTTTTTGGCAAATTTATTCGATTTTTTTCGATGTTTCACGTGAAACATTGCATCTCTTGACTCTTTTATGTTTCACGTGAAACATTTTATCACGCCTCGCCC
>JAZKZA010000196.1:0-3999 GCA_045612445.1 Eubacteriales bacterium
GCCGAGATAAGTAAAAGGCCCAAAAGTCGGCAGAGGAGCGGAAGGGCGTTTTTGAGTCCGTCACTGAGAAACGCGCCCAGAGCTGAGAGGAGAAGATCCCAGGAGCTGATGCTTTGGGCGTCCTCGGCAACGTCCTCGCCCGACGGAAGTCGGTCGCCAAGCTCGGGCGGCAGGGAGGAGACGAACTCGCCGTAGCCGTCGAGCGAGACCTCGGCAGAGGTCGGTTGTGCGGCGCAAAAGAAAATGACGAGCGCGACCGCAAGGGCGCAAACGACCTTCATGCCAGTTCTAAAAGTTTGCCCGCCGCCTGCAGTATGCTCGAGATGAGCGGCAGGCAGAGGAGAAGTATCTCAAGCCGTCCCGCCAGCTCAACGTACTCGGCAAGGCTCGCGCGACCGCATTCGCGGCAGACCGACGAGCAGACGTGAGTCAAGGTCGCCGCTCCCAAGCCCTTGAGCATAACGGCGGCATAGTCGTTTAGCGTCATATACCGAAAACGGCGCGCACCGTTTCGATCAGCTCGCCGATCTGACCGACCAGCATCAGCATCACGACAACAAGTCCGCCGATGCTGACCAGCATAGCCTGCTCGTCCTTGCCGGACCGCTGGAGTATCTGCGCGCAGATCGAGACCAGCACGCCGATGCCGGCTATTTTCAAAATCAAACTCACGTTCATCGTCTTTTCCTATCTATATAAGCAGTATTATAATGGCGATCGCCGCGCCGAGGCAGAGCGTTCGGTTGAGCTTTCTTTTTTGGGCGATCTCGCCGACCGACCTCTCGTGCAGCTCGGAGAGTCGGGCGAGGTGGTAATCGCAGAGGCGCAGCTGGTCGGCGCGAAAGCTCGCTCCAAGCTCGCGGTCAAACGACTCAACGAGCCGCCCGAGCTCACCGTGGGGAGGTGGGTCGAGCGAGTTTTTTAGCTCGGTAAAGCTGCGGGGAGGGGAGGGCAGACCGAGTGACGTAAAGAGGAGGGGATCGGCGCGGCGAAAGATCTCGTCGACCGGCAGACAGTAGAGGTCTATTTGAAGTCTGATGAAGCGGATCAGCGAGAGGAGCGCCTCGCTGCGCTTGAGTCGGGAGGCGAGAGAACGGTTCAGTATCGCCGACGACAACGCTCCGCCAAGGAAGATCAAAAAAAGACCGAGGAGCTTAACGGGCATCGCGCCACCTCGTGACCGAGTAGCGGTAGTCGTGCGCCGAGCGCTCGATGCCGACGTAGCAGTCGAAGATGCGGGCGTCGTGCAGCAGAGCGATACCGCTTCGGCAAAGGAGGGAGGAGAGGCTTGAGGCGTGCGAGGTGGCGAGCAGGGGAACGCCGCAGTTGTGCGCCGCCTTTATGGCGTTCGCCTCGTCGAGCGATGATCCGATCTCGTCGCAAACGATGAGTTGTGGGTTCATCGTCCTCGCCGCGATCTCGATGCCCTCGCCGCGCGGGTATCCCGAGAGCAGGTCGACCGATCCGTCGGGCGGCAGTGAGTGATCCAGCTCACCGCGGGTGTCTATAACGCTCACTCTCATCGGGTCGTTGCCCGTCGAGAGGGTCTTGATGACCGAGCGGAGCAGGGTGGTCTTGCCCACTCCGGGGCGGGAATAGACCAAAGCTCCCTCGCCGCGCCGAAGTATACGGCAGAGCTGATCGCCCACGCCGTCGATGACGTGGGGTATACGTATACAGAGCGATCGAACGTCATATACTCCTATCACCTGCCCCCGCTCGGTGACCGCCCGACCGACTACCCCCACGCGTATACCGCCGCCGAGCGTCACAAAGCCGAGACGCAAGGTTTCGGCGTGGGCGTACAGAGAGCCGCCACAGAGACGCTTGACTGTCTCGGCGGCGTCGCTTTGCGAGAAGGTAAAGTCAAGCGAACGGCTCTTGCCGTCGGTGACGGTAGAGCAGACGCCACCGACCCGCAGACGAAGCTCGTCTATCTTAGGCGAGTTGAGCGAGAGAAGCTCGTCCCGAAGACGGCTCGGCAGGCAACGCAAAAGCTCTGCCGTGATAGCTCGGTCAAGTCCCGAGCTTCTATCCATACGCCTCACCTCCTTGTCTGTTTTATTTTATGAGGCTTGTCTCGGTAATAGAACAAAAACCGATAAGCAAGACGAAGAAGGTCGCCTTCCGGAACTTTTGATATTGACAAAAGCGGGATTTCGTAGTACTATATTTAGAGTTAATCAAACAGGAGAAAAATCTGATGTCTGATATCTTAAATAATCTTCATCCCGTTGCGGTCTGCCTCTTGGTCTGCCTTGCCAAGATCGTTGAGATCAGCATACAGTCGCTCAAAACGGTCATGATGGTCAAGGGACAGCGCCTGAAGGCGGCGGGGCTCGGCTTTGTTGAGTGCGGCATCTGGGGTCTTGTTATCTCGACAATCATCGGAACCTTGGGAGACAACCTCTTGCTGCTGCTCTTCTACTGTTTCGGCTACGCCGCAGGTCTTTTCCTCGGCTCGACCCTTGAGGGCAAGATCGCGCTGGGTACTTCCAACCTTCAGCTCATCGCAAACGACGAGAAGACCGCCGTTATCATCGAATACCTCAAGGCTCACAACCGAGGCTACACCGTTTTTGACGGTCAGGGCTCGGTCGACAAGATGAATATGGTGTTTATAGTTCTGCCCCGCAAGGAGGTCAAGCGCACTCTTAAAGAGATACGCGAGCTTTGCGAGGGTAAGGTCTTCGTCGTGGCGTCCGACGTCAGTAAGTATGCCGGCGGATACGGAATGGTAAAATAACTGATGGGTAGTCTTTTATTAGCTCTGATATACGTCTGTTTTATAAGCCTCGGTCTGCCCGACTCACTTCTCGGATCGGCGTGGCCGGTGATGCACGTTGATATGGGCGTGTCGGTCTCGTTCGCCGGGGTGATCTCGACCGTTATCTGTGTTGGTACGATAGTCTCAAGCCTTTTCAGCGACAAGCTGCTCCGACGCTTTGGCGCGGGACGAGTTACGGCGGTGAGTATCGTGACAACGGCGGCGGCGCTTTTTGGATTTTCGTTCAGCCAAGGCGCGTGGGCGCTGCTTTTGTGGTCGATACCCTACGGACTTGGCGCGGGTGCTATCGACGCGATACTGAACAACTACGTTGCCCTTCACTACAAGGCACAGCATATGAGCTGGCTTCACGCGATGTGGGGCATCGGTGCGGCGGTGAGTCCGTACGTTATGAGCTTTTCGCTGGTCAGCCTTGACGGGTGGAGCTACGGATATCTGATCGTAGCCGTCATACAGGCGGCTCTGTCGGCGGTGGTGTTTGTCAGTCTTCCGCTCTGGATACGGGGAGAGGCGTGTGCCGACGCCGAAAAAAGCGAGATTTCGTCAAGGTCAACGTCAACGTCAAGGTCAAGGTCGCTCTCATTTAAGGAGATATTTACGACCAAGGGCGCTGTTGCCTGCTTCATAACCTTCTTTGCCTACTGCTCGCTCGAGATAACCGGCTCGCTCTGGACGAGCAGCTATCTTGTCGACCGTTGGGATTTCACAGCCGAGTCGGCGGCGGGCTTTGCGAGTCTTTTTTACGTCGGTATGACGGTCGGACGACTTGCGAACGGCTTTCTCGCTATGCGGCTCGGAGACCGTTTCCTGATACGAACGGGACTTGGCGTGGCAACGGCAGGAATAATACTTTTGTTCGTACCGACCTCGTCGGTCTTTGCGCTGCTCGGCTTTGCCGTTATAGGTCTGGGCTGCGCGCCGATATACCCCTGCATCATACATATGACGCCGTCGGTATTCGGTGAGGACAAATCGCAGGCGATGATAGGTATACAAATGGCGTTTGCCTACACCGGCTTTTTGGTCGTTCCGCCCCTTTTCGGTCAGCTCGCCGAGCTGACGAATATCGCAATACTTCCGATAGCGCTTTTGACGTTGCTGATCGTCACGGCGGTGATGCACGAAATGATAGCTCCAAAAAAGAAATAAACGAAAAGCCCCCGAGCGTATCGCTCGGGGGCTTGCTTATTTGATGAGGTCAAGCAGCTGAG
>JAZKZA010000197.1:0-2556 GCA_045612445.1 Eubacteriales bacterium
GATTTTGTCAAGGGGTTTCGCATCGATTTCTCGAAAAATCGGGTCATGCCGAGGCGGTTTACTTACCTTATAAGCTTGCGCTTTGAATCGCAAAGCTCGGTTATAAAGAGCTTGTCGAGTCTGCTAAGCACGTGGTCGTCGCGGTATATAAGGATATCCGAGAGCCTCTTTTCGGCGAGTCGACTGCTTTTTTGAACCAAGCCGTAGCGCTGAAGAAGGGGCAGAGGAAGCGGCTCGCTCCACATAAACACATTGTCGTTTTCGCCGAGTATCGCGTAGCAGCTCGCCCGATCAAAGGCAAAGATACGGTGCTCCGACGACTCGGGCAGGTCGTCTCTTCTTTGAGCCGCCGCCGAGATGGACGTGGCTCTCGGGTCTGCCAGCGAAAGCTCGACGTAGGGGGCGAGCGCTGACAGAGTTACGTTGTCGAGTCCGGCAAGCGGACAGCCCTTCGACATTACCAGCACCGGAGAAAACTCGGCGATCGAATCGTAGTAAAGTCCGTTCTCCTCAAGCGAGCGCAAGAACGGCTCGCGCCCACGCTCGTCAAGACGAACAACGCCGAGGTCGTAGTCGTGATCCATAATGTTTTTAAAGGCTCGCTCGGTCGAGACCTCGTTGTAGAAAAGCTCGGTACGCTCAAGACGCTCGACCTTTTTGGAAAACTCGGCAAAGGCGTGGCTGACGTACGCCGAGCGGGGGGCGGATACCGCAAAGCGTTCGGCTCTCGTGCTTCCCCTGCGATAGAGGTTTTCGATGATCTCAACGTCCCGAACCACCTTTTTGGCGTGACGCAACAGCTCTTCTCCCTGCGGAGTTGGTATCATACCTCGGGGAGAGCGCTCAAAAATGGTTATTCCCAGCGACGACTCAAGGTCCTTGATGGCGCGCGAAAGGTTTGGCTGACCCATATAAAGGTTTTCGGCCGCCTTGTTTATCGAACCCGCCCTTGCCACCTCGAGCGCGTACTGTAAATATAAAAGGTTCATTTATCGACCCCTCTCTGTGTACTGATACCATTTTATCACAGTTTTGCCTCTTTTTCAATAGAAATTTCGTCTTTTCTATTGCAATGGAGAGGCAGGTGTGCTATAATTGTGCGCATAAAAGTCACAAGGAGGACGATACTATGAAGAAAACGACTGTTTCAAGGCTGGTAGTCACCGCCGTATTTGCGGCACTTATATATATAGGAACGCAGTTTTTAAGCTTTCCCCTTGCCTTCGGGTACTTTAACCTCGGAGACCTTTTTATACTGATCTGCGCCTATCTCATCGGCGGAGCATACGCCCCCGTGGCGGCTGTGATCGGCTCTGTGACCGCCGACCTGCTTTCACCCTACGCGATATACGCCCCCGCGACGCTGGTCATCAAGGCTTTGATGGCGATCGTTGTGGTGCTTCTCTGCCGCCGCGGACGTGCGAGCGCCTTTCGCTTCACCCTGAGCGCCGTTTTGGCAGAGGCAATAATGGTTTCGGGATACTTCCTGTTTGAAACGGTGATGTACGGAGTTGGCGGAGCGATCTCGTCGATACCCTTCAACCTTTTGCAGGGAGGCGCGGCGATCGTGCTCTCGACCGTTGTCGTTCTCTTCCTGCGCAGGATCAAGATAAAGTTTTAATAAGAAAGAAAACGGACGAACACTGTTCGTCCGTTTTTATTCGAAAAAGAAGATCGTACCGACGTCGAAAAGCTCTTCGTCCGAGAGAGAGACGGCGCGTTTTCCGTGCTTTTCGCAAAACGCCGCGATCTCGTTGCCGTTCGGGTGCTTTTCGAGCGAGCCGCAGAAAAAAACGCTATCGCCAAATACTCCCGTCGCGCCGCCGATAAAGCCGCAGTCGTAGCCCGGTAAGGTCACGTGTTCCGGCTCGACGCGAAGCACCTCGATACCCTTCGCTTCAAGCGCGGCGGCAAGACCGACGTCTGCCGTTATCGCCGCCCCCTCCGAAACGGCGCAGACCGAGCATTTCGCATACCCTTGACGTACGTTTACTATCTCAAGTCCGGTGCGGTCGGCGTACTCGCGAAGCGAGCGCGACACGGCGTCTGCCCGACAGAACAGATATCTTCCAAAGCGCACCGCGTTGAAAAGCACGTCCTGCGGATATTTCCCTATTTCCTTCTCGTCGGTCAGCTCGACCGACAGACCCGAAAGTCTTGCGATCGCGTCAAGCTCGCGCTCGGCTATGTCGTAGTACTCCCGACGGCAGAGTATTCGGTCGCCGACGTAGAGCAGCATATCGGCGTGTCCCGAGACCGGCGCGGCAAGTCGGTCGTCGCCCGGCAACAGTATGGTTTTGAATCCGCGCGCCCGAAGACCGTCAAGACACCCCCTCGGCGCACGCGCGTCGATTATTGCGTACATAAATAAAAACCTCTTATAAAACAAAAACATAGGGAACGCGAAAAGCGTTCCCTATCGGTTTTCCCTATTGGCTTAGTTGGCGCGGGTAACTTTGCCCGAACGCAGACATCTGGAGCAGACCGAAACGGTTGCCGGAGTTCCGTTGACAACGGCTTTGACTCTGCGGATATTGGGCTTCCAGGTTCTGTTGG
>JAZKZA010000198.1:0-3559 GCA_045612445.1 Eubacteriales bacterium
TCACCGAAGGAGCTGAAGCCGTCGGTCTCGACGACAAAGCTGAAGGGTCCGTCAAGGCGCATTTTCTTGAACTCCTCGCGACTATATACCTCCGAGATGCCCCAAACGCCCTCGTTTCGCTTTTCGACCAAAAGGTCGTAAACTCTTTTCTCCAAGGCTTTGTTATTGGGGTCGCTCAGATAGATCTGCGCGCTCATGCCCGAGGGCTGACACCACGCAAGGCAATTTTTTATACTGCCGTCGCCGTTCGTCTCGATCAGACCGTTGTCGACGAAAAGTCGGTTCAAATTGACCTCTCTCGACGCGTTGAGCTGACCGTGGTCTGCCGTTACGACGAAGTTTGTGTCCTCAAACACACCAGCGTCCTTGGTGGCGTGAACGAGCATCGTCAGCATAGCCTCACACTCGTCAAGACCGGTGGTGACGAGGTCGGAAAAGACGCCCGTTCTGTGACGGTAGCTGTCGATGTTCCCCTGATGGAGCATAAGTATATCGGGATGATATTTTCTGATCATCTCGGAGCAGATCCGCGTCAGAAAATAACTGCTCTCGGGCTGCTTACGGCCGACTCTCATCCAAAGAACGGGAGCGACGACCTCATCAAACAGCCACTGCGGCGTTCCGTTTGCCAGATATGCCTCGCGGTACTCCTCGATGGGCGCGCCTGCGCGCGGCCAACACTCGTTGACGAGGTAGTCCACGCTCTTATGGTGACCCGACACCGGCCAACCGACCGACGCGGTGGTAAGTCCCGCCTTCTTGCAGGCGTCGAGAATGTCCTCGCACTTTACGTTTTCGTGCTCGAAGATCCAGGGAGAGTTCTTTTCATGGGTAACGAAAACGTTGTTCACGATACCGTGGCGATCGGGATAGCAGCCGGTCGCCATAGTCGTGTGACAGGGGTAGGTGATGGAGGGATAGATACTGCGTATACGCTTTACCATCGACCCCTTTTCAAGCAGCATACGAAAGGTAGGCTTGGTTTTCAGATATTCAAGGTCCTCGAAAATGAGGGCGTCCAATGACACAACGATAAGCTTTTTCTTTCCCACGTTATCTCCTCCGGGTTTTTGCTTTGATTAAAACATTTTATTGATCTCGTCGAGCGTTCTTCTGACGAAAATGTCTCCGCCCTCGTGACCGACCTCACCGCTCGATACGTAAGCGCTGTAGTGTCCTCCCTTTTCCGCCTTTTCGGTGGGCAGGTATCCCATACCGCCGCAGCAGAGCTGGACGATGAAGGACTGCTCGGACAGACTGCGCGCCTTGATCAGGTTACCGTAGTCGAGGAAGAGCTCGAAGGGGTTAGTCGAGATCGAGATATCGCCGAAGCGAATGATGTGGGTCTCGGCAGAAACGACGTTCTTATTCTGCTGCTCGCTGAATCTGCGGATAGTTCCGATGTGAACGTTGAGTCTTGCGCTGTCCTCGAAGGTGTAGACCGACTTTTCCTTGTTCTTTTCTATGTAGTATTCGATCTCACGAACGGCGTGGTCATAGTCCTGCATAGTGACTCTTCTCAAGGGGAGCTCCATGTCTATGATCTTGTGCTCAAACACTGCCTCGTCCTTGAGCTCGGTGATCTCCTCGTAGACCGAGATCAGCTCGTTTGCGATACGCTTGCCGACGCGGTTACAACCGCTGATGTCGTACATCGACGGATCTGCCTTACGCTTGATGACGTTGGGTCTCTTTACGTTGGGGTCGTCGATGGGGGTCTCGGGCTCGACCCATCTGACCAGATCGCGGGGGCACTGATCTCCGGCAGCTCCGCAAAGACCGAGCAGATAGATATCGTCTCCCAGCTTTTCGCGAAGGATCGCCTTCGCTCTGCCCCAATAGTCGGCGGAGATGCAGTTTCTCTGCTCAAGGATCTGGGCAGGGCAGGCAATGTTTGCAACGATTCCGGTGAGCTTTTTGTTGCTGTCAAAGGTGTAGATAAGCTCGATGCCCGAGTCGTTACCTCCCTCGAGAGCGACGAAGTTTGCCGTGTTGGTGTCTCCCCACATCTGTGCGCTTCCGTCGTCATAGCAGACGCGGCGGCACATACCGACGGCGGCTCTGCCGAACTCGTTGGCATAGTAGGCTTCCTTTCTGGCGTCCCACGCTCTCTTCGCGGCGAGCGCGATCTTGTCGGTGACAAGCTCGGTTCCCTCCTCGGGGGTCAGTATATCGTCGCCGCAGGTGACGTTGGCAACGTACATCTTGTCCTTGGGCAGGAAGCGCTCGAGCGCGGCGGCTCTGGCGTCTATCGTCTGACCGCTCTTGGACTTTGCCGCACCGCGACCCGCGACCTTCATGGCGGCGTGGGTGTGAGTTGCGGCTATCATGATCTTTCTGGGGTCGATCTCGTCGGTCAGCTTGGCGAACTTTTCACGAGCCAGCGCGACCAGCTCCTCCGGAAAGCCCTCCATATCGACCGAAACCATTATCATCTGCTCGCCGTCAGCCTCAACTGCCATTGCCGTGGCACAGACGTCAGACTCGACGAACTCGGAGATCCTCTCGAAAAACTGCCCCGCAAGGCTTACTTTTTTATCGGGTACGAAGCTTTCCTCCGCCCAACCTATCAATATCTTACTCATAACTAAAGCAGCTCCTTTATTTAGTGTTTACCATTCCGCAACCGAGCCGTCGGCGTGATGCCAAACGGGGTTCTTCCAGTTGTGGGGGGTCTTGTTTTCCTCGATAACGAGCTCGCGGTTCACCTCGACGCCAAGACCTGCCTTCTTGGGGAGGTCGACGTAGCCGTCGGTGAACTTGAAGTCGTCCTGATTGGTAACGTAGTCGAGAACGCTCTTGCCGACGTTGTAGTGGATACCGATGCTCTGCTCCTGAATGACGGCGTTGTAGCTGGTGGCGTCAACGTTGAGGCAGGCTGCGAGTGCGATAGGACCGAGCGGGCAGTGGGGAGCTAATGCAACGTCGTATGCCTCTGCCATAGAGGCGATCTTCTTGACCTCGGTGATACCGCCGGCGTGAGACAGGTCGGGCTGGATAATATCAACACCGCCCGCCGTCAGAAGACGCTTGAAGTCGTATTTTGAGAAGAGACGCTCGCCGGTCGCGATCGGGATATTGCAGGCGGCGGCGATCTCCTTGAAGCATTCCATGCTTTCGCAAAGGACGGGCTCTTCGATGAACATGGGGTCAAACTCCTCGAGCTTCTTGGCGAGGACCTTTGCCATCGGCTTGTGAACTCTGCCGTGGAAATCTATAGCGATACCGAAATACTTGCCGCAGCTCTCACGAATGGCGGCAACGCGCTCAAGAACGGCGTCCACCTTGTCGTAGCTGTCGATCATCTGAAGCTCCTCGGTGGCGTTCATCTTTATCGCCTTAAAGCCGGCGTCCATCTTTTCCTTGGCTGCCTGACCGACGTCGGACGGTCTGTCTCCGCCGATCCAGGAATAGACCTTCATCTTATCGCGGCACTTACCGCCCATAAGCTCGTATACGGGAACGCCGTAGACCTTACCCTTGATATCCCAAAGAGCCTGGTCGATACCGGCGATGGCGCTCATCATAACGCCGCCGCCGCGGTAAAATCCGGCGCGGT
>JAZKZA010000199.1:0-8000 GCA_045612445.1 Eubacteriales bacterium
GCCTGCGACGAGCTGGGCTTTGCCTCGGAGGTCATAAGACTCCCTGCGGACACCAAGCAGCAGGAGCTTGAAGAGGTCATAGACCGTCTCAATGCCGACGAAAAGGTCGACGGAATACTTGTTCAGCTTCCGCTTCCCAAGGGACTTGACGCCAAGCCGCTGCTGCTTCGTATCTCCCCCGAAAAGGACGTCGACGCCTTCCACCCCTATAACGTCGGAAGGATCTCGACGGGAGATTACGGCTTTTTGCCCTGTACTCCTGCCGGAGTTATGGAGCTTATCACTCGCAGCGGAATTGAGATCGAGGGTAAAAAATGCGTCGTTATCGGACGCTCCAACATCGTTGGTAAGCCTATGGCGATGCTGCTGCTCAACGCGGGCGGAACTGTGACGGTTTGCCACAGTAAGACCAAGGATCTCGCAGAGGTGACCCGCTCGGCAGACATACTTGTCAGCGCGGTCGGAAAGGCGGATTTTGTAACGGCAGACATGGTCTCGGAGGGAGCCGTCGTTATTGACGTCGGTATGAACCGAAATGCCGAAGGAAAGCTTTGCGGTGACGTAGCCTTTGACGAGGTCGCCCCCAAGTGCTCGTATATAACCCCCGTTCCCGGAGGCGTTGGACCTATGACCATCACGATGCTCATGAGAAACACCCTTTACGCCGCAGAGAACAACAGAAAATAAAAAATATCAGGGCTGTGGGAGTGAACGAACCCCCACAGCCCCTTTCCGTCGGGTATTAGCCGCAGCTGCAGCACCAGATCAGAAGTGCGATGATGACCAACCAGATGATGTTGTCGTTATCGAAGATATTGCAAAGGCAATTTCCGTTCATGGTAAATCCTCCCTTCATGCAGTCAAGAAGCATCTTTTTTCGCTTCTCGATAGCATAATATGACGAGCAAAGTCGGAATGTGACAGCTCTTTGAGGTTGCAAAAAATATAATTTTGTGGTACAATACAGAAAAGAAACGAAAGGAGACGATAAAGTGAAGAGCATAGGTATCATTTGTGAATACGATCCCTTCCATCTTGGTCACGAGCGTCAGATAAAGCTGATACGTAAGCAAAACGACGATGCCGCTATCGTCTGCCTTATGAGCGGAAACGCGACCCAGCGCGGATGTTTTGCCATTACCGATAAATATACGCGAGCCGAGGCCGCGCTCGCATCGGGTGCTGATGCCGTGCTTGAGCTTCCGTTTCCGTATTCCTCGAGCTCGGCTGAGTTTTTTGCTTCGGCGGCAGTCTGTTTGCTCGACGCGCTTGAGATCGACGAGATCAACTTCGGAAGTGAGTCGGGTGATATTTCAGAGCTGTGCCGAGCGGCGGATATACTGCTCGATCCTGCCTTTGAAAGGGAATACGTAGCTCGACTTGAGCGTGATTCTTCCTGCGGTACGGCGCGCGCTTATGCCGATGCTTACCGAGCGGTCTCGGGAAAAGAGCTTACCGACCGACCTAACGATATTCTGGCGCTCAGCTATATCAAAGCAATAAAACGGTTGAAGTCGGAGATAAGGCCAACGACCGTCAAGCGACTTGGAATCGGTTTTTCGGAGACTGAGTTGACCGAAAACGAGCTCCCTTCAGCAAGTGCAATAAGGCGTTCTTTTGCCCAAAAAGAGTTTGAAAGAGCATTTACGTTTATGCCGCAGGGAGCGGCGCAGGTATACCGGCGCGCGGCAGAGCAGCGGGTGTTTCCGACCGACGCTGCAAGGCTTGACGCGGCAGTGCTGTCATTTTTCAGACTTTGCGAACCGAGCGAGCTTGAGCACTTTGCCGAGGCGGGAGGCGGAGTTGCTGCAAGACTGTCGTCTGCCGCCGTGGAGGCAAGGAGCGTTGAGGAAATGCTATCTCTTGCCGCAACCAAGAGATATACCGATGCACGTCTTCGCCGTGCGGTACTGTTTTGCTTACTCGGGGTCGTTCCGGACGATCTTCGCGCAACGCCGAGCTATACAACCCTTCTCGCGGCAAACGGACGGGGACGGGAGTTCTTGTCAAGTCGAAGAAATTGCGGAGTGAAAACGGTGACCAAGCCGGCAGACGCCCCCGTTTGCCGCCAAAGACAGCTGTCTGAGAAGCTGGACGCGCTTTTTGTTCAGACACTGCCGAGACCGCTCGCCGCCGACGCATTTTTCAAGCGCTCTCCCAAAATTTCGGAAAGTGATTGACTTATTTGCGAGTTTGTGGTAAACTATATAAAAAGTAAAGAGGTGTTTTGATATGGCAATAAATGAAAAGGCTCTCGTTGAGGGCAAATATCTTGAATATAAGGGCAAGCCGCTGGTTCGTGAGGGCGACACCATCTGCTATGGCGACATGAGCGAAAAGTGCATACTGATACTTGAGATAATGTCGTATAAGAAGGTCGACTCGAACGACGTTCCCGATAAGATACTTATCCAGATCATCGATTCAAAGGATCCCGGAAAGATCATAAAGCAGGGCTCGAAGGAAGGACTTTACGAGGCGTTCACACTCGGTTGTATCTGGCTCGATCAGGCTCTCAAAAAATAAAGAAAAGCTATCCGACAAGGCAGGTCGGATAGCTTTTTTGTCGGATAAAAGCAAAAACTTCATATAGTAAATGTGCCACTTGACAAAATATTGAGAAAATAGTATAATATATATAATTGTGTAGACTGAGTACAAAGCCGTAAGGCTTCCGATAGCTTCAACCCTCGAACAGAGGAGTATTTGGATTGGAAAAGGACAAAATGAAAAGAAGAGCTAAGACGGAATGCGAAAAGCAGTTCCTGAAAAACAATAAATTTAATTATTCGATGACACTGCTGTCGCTGGTCATCTCTGCCTGCATGGATGTAGCGCTTGCTATCATGCTTTATTTCTTCTTTGTCGCCGCAACGACGGGAGATAACCAGACCCTGCTTGTCGGAACTGTTGCCGGCGGCGTTTTCTGCGCGTTGTACGTGCTTTGTAAGATAATAAAGCGCAGCTTTATGAATAAATTTTTGAAGACGGCGCTCTCGCAGTTCAAGGGCTACGTTTTCAGTAAGATACTTTCAAAGAGCATCTCGGAATACAGAAGAGAAAGCTCGGCAAAGTTCATCTCTGCGTTCTCAAATGACCTGAATTCGATCGAGCTGAATTATCTGGTCGGTACGATCGATATCATGGGCTCTATATTTACCTTCGTGGCATCGGGAATTGCAATGCTGTTCTTTGACTGGCGCATAGGCTTTGCTATGATAGTTGCCGCTATGGTTTGCTCCTTCCTTTCGATGAAGTACGGTCGACGTCTCGTCAAAAAGGAGAGCAAGACCGCGAATGAAAACATGGGCTTTATAGATCAGGTCAAGGATCTGCTCAACGGATTTATAGTTATCAAGAGCTTCCGTGCCGAAAAAGAGGTCCTGCAGATATTCAACGAAAGAAATATTGAGCTTGAATCGACAAAGCAGAGCCGCCGCGCAACCTCGGAAACGGTAACCATTTTCGGAGATCTCGCCGGACTTCTGCTCAACAGTATACTGTTCTCGGCGGTGTTTGCCCTCGGTATCGGATTCGGTGACGATTCCGGAACGGGAGCGGCGTTGCTGATGGTCTTTATCCAGCTTCTCAACTATATGCTCGTTCCGGTACGTAAGATCGGATCGGGTATCTCGAACAGACGTGCAGCTCAGGCGCTCATCGACCGCATCTCGGAGGCGATCGAGGAGGACCATACCTACGTTGAGACCGAGAAGGAGGAGCTGACCGGTGTTGACGGAGGTATCGAATTCAAGAATGTCAACTTCGGATACGAGGACGATAACAAAAACATACTCAAGAATATCAACATAAAGTTCGAAAAGGGCAAGAGCTATGCTATCGTAGGCAGCTCGGGTAGCGGAAAGTCTACCATGCTCAAACTTATACTTGGTCATATGCCGAACTACGAGGGCTCGATAACCGTCGACGGCAAGGAGATCAAGAACCTCAGCCTTGATAGCCTTTACGAGCACGTTTCGGTCATTCAGCAGGACGTTTTCCTGTTTGACAGTACGATACAGAATAACATCACGATGTTCCGCGACTTTGAGGCAAGTAAGCTGAAGAGCGCTATTGAGCGTGCGGGACTTTCGAGCCTTGTTGCCGAAAAGGGAGATGACTATCCTTGCGGAGAATGCGGAAAGCATCTTTCGGGAGGAGAGAAGCAAAGAGTTTCGATCGCACGTTGCCTTGTTCGTGAAACGCCGGTGCTGCTTATGGACGAAGCCACGGCTGCGCTTGACTCCGAAACCGCCTTCTCGGTCACCAACGAGATACTCGGTATCGACGGATTGACTCGAATAATAGTTACCCACGGACTTGAGGAGTCGTTGCTGCTCCGTTACGATGAGATAATCGTTATTCAGGGCGGACGTATCGTCGAGCAGGGACACTATAACGAGCTTATGGAGCAAAAGGGTTATTTCTATTCGCTTTATAACGTATTTCAGTCTTAAATAAAATCACGGGACAGAACCTTGGTTCTGTCCCGTGATTTTATTCGTTCGGCCTTTCCTCGCGAAGGACCTTTAATGCTTCGTAGACCGTTTTTATCGGAATTATCTTGATGCCGTCAAGCTCAAGCTTGCGCTTTTCAATGTTTCGATAGGGAACTATGGCGGTTGTAAATCCGAGACGTGCCGCCTCACGAACACGGTTCTCAAGATCGGATACGGCGCGGCATTCGCCCGAAAGACCAAGCTCGCCTATGGCGATCAACTCGTCGGGCACGACCTTGTTCGTCAGACTTGAAATGAGCGAGAGCGCGGCGGCGAGGTCAACGGCGGGCTCGTCGAGGTGAAGTCCACCGATGACGTTCATATAAACGTCTGCCGCCGAGAACCGCAGACCGAGCCGCTTTTCAAGCACGGCAAGGATCAGGCACATACGGTTGTAGTCAAGACCGTTTGCGGTGCGCCTTGGGGCGGGGTAGGGACTTTGCGAAACGAGGGCCTTTATCTCGGCGATCATAGGACGAGTTCCCTCAACGGTACAAACGGCGCAGTTGCCCGAAACGTTCTTGGGACGCCCCGCGAGTAGCATCTCGGAGGGGTTGGGTACTTCAAGTAAGCCCTTGTCGGTCATTTCAAAAACGCCGATCTCGTTGGTCGAACCGTAACGGTTTTTGACGGCGCGTATTATGCGGTAGGACTGACGTCGGTCGCCCTCAAAGTAAAGCACGGCGTCAACCATATGCTCAAGCACCTTAGGACCGGCGGTCCCGCCCTCCTTGTTGACGTGACCGACGAGCAACACAGATATACCCTGAGCCTTTGCCCTTTCGATAAAGGCGAAGGCGCACTCGCGGACCTGCGTGACACTGCCGGGAGAGGACGCCGAGCCGTCGCTGTATATCGTTTGTATAGAGTCGGCGATTATTATGTCGGGCTTGAGCTTTGATGCCTCGTCAAGTATGCTTTCTATGTTGGTCTCGGTCAGGATGTGCAAGTTGTCGCCACCTATACCGAGCCTTTCAGCGCGGAGCTTGAGCTGTCCTCCTGATTCCTCGCCCGATACGTACAAAACGCGTTTTCCGTCTCCCAGGCAGTCGGATATCTGCATAAGGAGAGTCGATTTGCCGATTCCGGGCTCGCCCGAAAGCAGAACGACAGAACCCGAAACGATACCGCCGCCGAGAACACGGTCAAGCTCGGAAAGACCGGTGGAGGAGCGCATATATTCGGGCGAATCGAGCTCGCTGAAGCGAACGGCGTGACCTGAATCACGGCGGGCTGCACGGGGATTCTTCGCCGCAGGGACGGAGGTGGCAAGCTCCTGCTCTTCAAAGGTGTTCCATGCGCCGCAAGAGGGGCACTTGCCCAACCACTTCGGACTTGTATATTCACATTCTGAACAGATATAAACGCTTTTTTGAGCTTTCATTCGAGTTTCCTTTCAAAAAACAAATAAGGAGACGTACTGTCTCCTTAAATTATACTATGAAAGCTTGTGAAAATCAAGAGGCGTTTTGACAAATCGTTTCAAGCAACGAATTTGCAATGACGAGAGCCAGCGCGTGGCGGTATTCGGGCGAGGCAAGTCGTTCTGCCTCCCTTTGATTTGACAGAAAACCGCACTCCACCAAAACGGCAGGACAGGTAAGCTCGTCGAGAAGATAAATGTTATCCCCCGCGGCTTTTATCTTTCTGTCGTTGTCCCGTTGAAGGGAAGCGGAGACGGAGGACTGTATTGCGGCGGCAATAGTTTGACTTTTCGGGTCGTTTTTGGAGTAATAGACCTGCAGTCCGCTGTATCTTTCGATCGGGAAGGAGTTCATATGTATGCTGACGAAAATGGCGTTCGGCGTTGATTCGGCGATCCTTTTTCGTGCGCGGAGGTCTTGACCTTTGCGAGACCCCCCGTCGGGATCACTCAAGGAGACGTCCTCACTGCGGGTCATAACGACGTCAACTCCCGCCGCCGTGAGTATGTCGCGAACTGTAAGCGCCACACTCAGGTTAAGCTCCTTTTCGGGAGTTGAGCTGAGGGCGGTAGCTCCTCCGTCAGGACCTCCGTGCCCGGGATCCAGGATCACGACGGGTCGCAGGTCGGACACAGTGGGCTTTGCCGCGCTCTCGCCGAGATATTCCCAAAGGGCGCATATCCCACTGCCTATGAGAATAAAAACGAGAGAGAACAAAATAAACTTGAAAATATAAGCGGCATTTGAGGTGCCGAGAGTTCTGCTTTTCTTCATCGCATATCCTTTTCGGTGTGATTACTACATTATATATACCGAACGTGATGGATATGCAAAAATAAAAAGGTCGTTTCCTTCCGGAAACGACCCTCTGCCGTTATTAGCTTCTGTGAGCCTCAAGATAGTCAACGACGTCCTTTATGGTGATAAATCTACCCATATCGGAATCGTCGATCTCGATGTTGAACTTCTCTTCGCAATGGCAAACGAGATCGGCAAGATCAACCGAACTGATTCCCAGATCCGAAGAAAGCTCGGCCTCGGGGGTGATGTCGGCGGGGTCGATAAGTAACTCGGAAACGAGTAACTCTTTCAGCTGTTCGAACATTTAATGTATCCTCCGAAAATATTTTACGTGATCTTCAGCGCGGCCGCTCAATCCGCATTGTAACATATTATATATAATAAATTCCGTTTTGTCAACAATATTCGCAAAATATATTGAAAAAATCTTCAAGATACTATAAAATAATGAAAAAGATCATTTTTTTACAAAAAAAGGACGGACCTTATGAACATATTTTACCGTCGTCCGCTTATGATCTGTTGCGCTGCATTCCTTGCAACGTCGGCGCTCGCCTTTTGCGTTGCAGGACTGGTTAAGCAGGTCCTGGCGGTATCGTTTGCGGTGCTTTGCTTGATAGCTCTTTTGATCGCCGTGCTTTGTAAAAGACGGCGCCTTCGAATAAGGCTTACCGTGGCGGCGATCGCGCTTTTCTTGGCAACTATTTCAACCCTGGAGTCGTGGGCGTATTTCGATTTTTATACGACCGAGGCCGACCAATATATCGGTAAGGACTGTACTGTTGAGGCGCTCGTTGTCGAAGAGAGACGGTCAAGCTTTTACGACTCCGAATATACCGTTGAGCTTCGATACGTTGACGGATGCGAGATGCGGGGGCGTACTGTAATGTACTTCGACAGTCCGATGGGCTTGTCAAGCGGCTCGGTCATTCAGCTTACGGCAGACTGCATTGAGCCGTCGGAGCTTTCGTACGATCAAGATACCCGCCGCGCGCTTCTTGCCGACGGAAATATAAATGCCGTATTTTCGGTCGGCAACAGTGAAACGGCAACTATTTGTGTGTTGGAAAACACCGAGCCCGTTGACAAGGGCGTTCGCGAGATGAACCGAATATTGAGCGACCGCATCGAAAAGCTGGTCGGTGGAGATGCCGGTAAGCTTGCGTCGGCAATGATACTGGGGAGGAAGAGCGGACTTTCAAGCGAGATATACCGAGACTTTTCCAGAACCGGTCTTTCACACCTGCTTTCGATCAGCGGACTTCATATGGCGATG
>JAZKZA010000200.1:0-3545 GCA_045612445.1 Eubacteriales bacterium
CATAATAGAAGAGATAGTTAAGGAAGAGGTCTCGATCGGTGACTTCGTGCTGAGCGGCGGAGAGATCCCGGCTTGCATACTCGTTGACTGTGTTTCAAGGCTTTGCGAGGGAGTTCTTTCCGATCCCGAATGCTTCTCGCGAGAAAGTCTCACAGACGGGCTTCTCGAGTACCCTCAGTACACCCGTCCTTACGACTACCACGGTATGAAGGTCCCCGATATACTCATATCCGGTCATCATGCAAACATCGATAAATGGAGAGCCGAGCAGGCTCTGCGCGAAACCCTTGAAAAGCGCCCCGATCTGATCGGGGGCGGGAAGGAGGAAACGTGACCGACGAATTAAAGCGCACCCGCAAAAAGCGCTCAAGCTCTGTTTTCAACGGTCTTTTAAGACTGACCGACTGGATATACAGGAAAGCGACACGTGGCTTTATCGGGCGCATCTTCTCTTCATACACCAAGAACGACAGTGCCTTTAAAAACAGTCTTATCGTGTCTATGCTCGGCGGGTCTTCAAAATTTGCATCAAGGGTGCGCCGCTTGAGATTTACGGTTGCCGAGCAGTTCGAGGAAAGTCGACTGATGCACGCCTGGCGCAAATTTATAAGCTTTTTAGGACGTTGCAAGCTTCGTTTTTATGGGTCGTTTATTCTCACCTTCGGAATATACACCGGAATGATGTTCTTTTTCAAGAAATACGTCCTGAACGACCCCGGCGCGAGCTCGTCGTACGTCGTTTTTGCCATTATCGCGTCATTGATCTCGATCCCGCTGATCTTTTCAAAGAGGACCCTTTTGGGCGGAGTGGTCACCAGCCGATTCGGACATTTTCTTGCCGTTAAGACCTTCGGCATACCGATCGAAAAATTTGATCACTCGGTATCCCGTCACGGAGACAACTACAACATCGCAATAGTGTTGGGAGTTTTTGCGGGCGGCTTGACCTATTTGGTTGACCCCGTCCACATCCTTGCGGTATTTGCCGTATTTTCCTTTATAGCTTTGGTCATAAGCTACCCGGAGATCGGAGTTCTCTCAGCCGTAGCGGTCCTCCCGCTGTATTCGGTCTTCGGTCACGAGCTTTTGATCGCATTAGTGTCTCTGTACTCACTTTCGTTTCTTATAAAGCTGGTGCGCGGAAAACGGATCGTCAGCTTTGAGATATACGATCTTTTCGTACTGTTTCTCGGTATCGTGCTTCTTTTCGGCGGACTTGTTTCAACGTCGGAAAGTACCGTTGAGCCTACGGTCTTTTCGCTGATATTGCTCTTCGGCTGCTTCGTTGCGGGAAACCTTATGAGAACGCGGCTCTGGCAAATACGCGCAATTCTGGCCTTTTGCTTCTCCGGATATGCCGTTTCATTTATCTTGATCTGGCAGTACGTTTGCGAGACTTGCAGAACCTTTTTGGGTCAGGAGCTACCGTACTTCAGAGAAGGCTTGAGCTTCTTCGGAAATCGCGTACTGCTGTCGATCTTCCTTTTGGCAACACTTCTGATGACCCTCTCGCTTTATCAAAACGCCTCAATAGGAAAGGCAAGACGTGCGGCAAGGTTATCTGCCTTGGTCATAGCCGCCGCGATAATACTCACGACTCCCGTGATCGGTCTTATTTCGGTTACGATCTCTCTTTTGATATATTTTATGATCGTCTCGCGCAAAACGCTTCCGTTCATAATACTGTCGGGAATCGCTTTGCCGACCGCGTGGTTCTTCTCCCCGCAAGACCTTCTGCTCCAAAAGCTTTCGGCGTTTTGGAGCACAGATCCGCTTGCTCTCCAAGGCGTCTCGAAGATACACGGCGGTAGCTATGAGGTCATAACGTCGTCGTTGTTCTCCGGCATTGGCACGAACGGTTTTTCGGAAATATATCCTATGTATGCCGCCGTTGGATTCGAAGCCGTTGCAAACAGCGGATCGACCTGGCTCACCATTATGACCGAGCAGGGTATAGTCGGGATCGTGATCCTTGCGATTATACTGTTTTTGATAATACAAAACTGCTGCGAGGCTCTGATCCGTTCGTTCAAGGGTGAAGCAAAGGCGTTGCCTGCGGCAGGATTTGCATCGCTGGTCGGTATGCTGATACAAGCCTCGTTCGTTGACGCTTGGCTCGATCCCTGTGCCTTCTTCCTGTTCTGGATGATCCCCACTATGCTTATGGCGGGGATTCGCAGTTATCGCCGAGAGCAAGAGAAGGGCCGTGACGTTTTCGTTGGAAATGAGTATTCGGCCTCGGTCGATATATGATATGGAGATTTTTATGGAAGAAAACAAAGTAAAAGCAAAGAAGCACGGCTCGATCGGTCGGTTTAACGTGCTTGATTTTATCATAATCGCAACCGTTGTTTTGTTGGTTGCGGTTTGCGTAGTCCTAACAGTACCAAAATTTCAAAAAATGTTTTTATCTGACGACACCGTTCAGATAACCTATACCGTCGTGTTCGAAAACGTGGACGAATCGGTATACGATCTCATAACGCTTGACCAAGCGGTGGTTAACGCGCTGGACGGAAGCTCGCTCGGCACGGTGGCTTTGACTCCCGAGACGGTCTCGTACTACGAGTTCATCCTTGACAAAAGCTCTGACGGAGACTACGTTGCAAAAAAGGTTGCCCTTGATTCGCTGGGTCAAAACGTTACCGTTACCATTCGCGCCACCGCCAGATATAACGAGGGAACGGGGTATACGGTAGACGGTTGCCGTATCGCTACAGGCGCAGAGCTGCAGCTGAGATTTCCTAATTTCGTCGGAACGGGATACTGCAACGGCGTTTCGGTCATAGATCTCGGGGAGGAATGACGGTATGAAAAAAGTAAATTCTTCTGCTGTAAAAGAGAAGGGCGTTCGCCGCTCGACAAATCCGCGCTTCAACGCGATTGATTTTCTCATAGTTTTACTGATAATCGCCTGTCTTGGCGGTCTCGTTCTGCGCTTTACCGTGCTTGACGACCTTTGGACCACCCGTGATCTTGAGGAGTATTCACTGACGTTTACGGCATCTGACCTTTCGTTTGCACAGTGTCAGGCAATTGCCAACGCAGTCCGTTCTGCCGATGAGGGCGAGAGCTGGATCTATATGGAGGACGGAACGACCAAGCTCGGTGATCTTATCATAACCAGTAATTATATGCAAAACCGCGATCCCATAGTCTTTAAGAACCCAGACGGAAGTATAACCTCTGTTGTTCCCGACGAGACTATTTCGGACGAAGACGTTCGCTGGAGCATCACGGCAACCATACTTTGCGTTGGCAGAGTCAGCGAGGAAAGCGGATTTTTGCTCAACGGTCGCCACCACATAGCACCCAATGCAGAGCTGAAGGTTCATATAATAGACTGCGATTTTTCCATAAAGGTCGTCGAGATAGATAAATACGTCGAAGCCGCCGGATAATTAACGTTTCGGGCAACAAAAGATGTAAATATGTGAAAAAATGACAGTAAGCGCGCTTAAATACGCTCAAATTTCATATAAAAAGCCTATTCTCCGCCACTTGATTTTATTCGCAATATTTGCTATACTATTTGTGATGAATTT
>JAZKZA010000201.1:0-2391 GCA_045612445.1 Eubacteriales bacterium
ATAGCCCTCGGTGTTTATGATGAACGAGCTCTTATATCCGCTCTCGTCCAGCCAATCCTGCATATCCGAGTTCTCCTTCTCGGTCAAGAGCAGGAAGTACTCGGTGGCGTCGGGACGGTCGGCAAAGGCGTTCTTCGGGAGCTGGTAGGCGTACGCCTGCGGCTCGTCAACGCCCTCGCGGATGTTTGCCACCTCAAGCTCACCGTCGGAGAGCATCGTTATGGTTTCGGCAAACCAGAAGTTTGCATATCCGTAACGAAGACCGCGTGCGATCAGCTCGTCCGTTGCCGTATGCCAGGCGACGTTGTCTCCGTCGTCGCTCTGCATCTCCTTTATCTCAAGGGCGGCGGGCAGGGCGAGCAGTATCATAAAAGCGAGCAACAACGCGCCGACGCGACGAGCCACCTTCTTTTGTCTGATCAGCTCGATCGCCGTGACGAAGCTGAGCACGACCGACGTACCGAGCATCGGAGTCAGTCTCCAGTTAGCACCTCCGAGTTTACCGAAAACAACGGCGAAGACGATGAACGCGCTGACGGCAAAATGCCCGATGAGCGCAATACGAACGCCGTGCGAGCTTATCCTCTTCCAGAAGAAGAGCAGCACCACGGGGGCGACCAGAAGGATCAGTCCTCCGAAGATGCGGATCATATTTATTATCGATTCGGCGCTCATCAGCGGGTCGCCCGAGACGACCGAAACACCCATCAGCGAGAACCAGTTGATCATAAATTTAAGCAGGTTGTCCGTCCACTCACCCATCGCGCTGTACGACGAGTACGCCTCCTGATATCCTGCCGTGACGCCTGACGTGACGCTTTCTATCATCGAATAGCCGACCAGCGTTCCGACCAGCAAAAATCCTGCGATGCCTGCCGCGCGCAGATTTTTTGCCGAAAGGATCGGCGTCGCGTCGTCGAAAAGTCTTTCGGCAAACATACCCGCGAAAACGGGGAGAGCAAAGCATACCAGCGTTTGCAGTCCGTTTGTGGCGGCGAGCATCGAAAAGACGGCGAGAAAGCCGAGCTTTATCCAATCAAGCAGAGCCGCGCGGGGCTTTATTATTGCACAGGTGACCGAAATACAGACCAGCGCGGTCGTGATAACGGCGGCGACGATACCAAACGCTACCACCGATGCGACCGCCTTCGACACGACGAACATAACGACCGCCGTGACGGCTATGACCGCCGCCCAGGCGCGCAGGGTCGAGCATCCGCCCTTCCCCTCGCTCATAACGGCGCTGTCCTTTCGCATAAGTCTTGAAACAAGACCTACGCCGAGGCAGAAGAAGAGTATTCCGAGGTTATAGTAGAAGATATGCTCCCACATTATCTCGCGGAGCTTGGGGCTGGACGACAGTATGAGCAGAGTCAGCGACACCAGCGCCGCCGCCTCGACTCGCTTCAGTCCGATGCCGGTCGCCATATAGTACATCGCCCAGACGAGCAGCAGAGTATAAACGACCAGACCTGCCAGCTGCGCCGCCACCGAATATCCGAAGACGGCAATAAAGGGGGCAAAGATCAGATTTCCGCCGAACGGCAGGATCGCCGCATAGAAAAAATCCTCACTTATCAGCTTGCCCGATTCGTATGACGCCTGCGCCCAACGAAGTGAGTCGGTCGAGTCGCTCGTCATATAGTACTGCGCCGGTCCCGTGATATAGTACAGCACCGCGCCAACGCCGATGGCGAGTATTATCAGCGCAGCTATGAAGCTGAGCGGACGACGGGGGTCGTTAAGTCCGCGACGCCAAGCGCGAACCGTTCTCGTTTTGAAATCAGTCATTCTTTTTGACCTCGTGATATTCCTTTTCGGTGTTGACCTCCCAGACGCTCTGCTTGTCGTTGACTCCCTGCTTGACACAACGCACCGCCTCCATCGCGGTGAGCATCGAGTGATCCATATTATTGTACTTATGCTGTCCGTTACGTCCGATGCACCAGAGGTTATCTATCTCGGACAGGAAGCTCTTGACCATCGGGAAGTCGCGATAGGTGTCAAAATACGCGGGATACGCCTTCTTGACCTTGATCCGAACGGCGTCCAGAACGTCAGCTTCGTCGATAACTCCTATCTGAGAAAGCTCCTTTTTGGCAAAGGCGATGAAGTCCTCGTCGCTCATCTGCCAGTACTCGTCGCCCTCGTTGCAGAAGTACTCGAGTCCCAGCCAGACGGTGTTCTCAAGGTCGTTGACCATATAGGGTGACCAGTTATTGAAGATCTGGAGTCTGCCCAGCTTGACCTCGCGCTCCTGAATGTATATCCAGCAGTCGGGAACGATGTTACCGACCGTTTTCAGCTCGGTCTTATTCTCAAGGCGGAGCTTGTTTACCAAAAGTCCGACCGTCATAAAGTCGCGGTAGGGCAGTCCTGCGGCGATCTCCT
>JAZKZA010000202.1:0-8381 GCA_045612445.1 Eubacteriales bacterium
ACCTATAACGGAGACCATATGTCGATGTATTCGGTCAATTGCTCGATCCCCAAGACGTTTATACGCAAGATGGTTGCCTGCTATGCCGAGACCTGCTCGGACCGTGAGCTTGCTGCCGTGCTTTGCGACATACTTGACACGCCCATCTCGCCCGAGCTCGTTCCGTCGGGCGCTGACGAGCTGGCGCAGAAGACCGAAGAGCTTATCGGTGACTACGACCTTCACGACTTCTTCCTTTACTACTTCGTTCGTGCAGGCTACACTCCCGAAAAGCTTTACCGCATAGCGGCGGTCGCCTTTGACGGAGTTTTTGACAAGCAACATATAAAAAAGACTCTTCGAACCTTTATCTGGAGGTTCTTCAGCCAGCAGTTCAAGCGCTCTTGCTGTCCCGACGGAGTTAAGGTCGGTTCTGTCGCCCTTTCTCCGAGAGGAGATTGGCAGATGCCGTCCGACGCGGTCGCTCGCGAGTGGCTGGAGCAGATAGACCGAATAGATGCAGATTAAAGATATAACCCTGAAGCACGGTCTGGCATTAGCTCCCATGGCGGGGGTGACCGACCGAGCCTTCCGTCGGCTCTGCGCCGATCAGGGGGCGGAGTACGCCGTTACCGAGATGGTATCGGCAAAGGCCATCTGCTATGAGAGCGAGTCAAGAGCTTCCGCCCCTGCCCGAACTGCGCCGCTTGCCCGAATCGATAAAGGCATACCAACGGCGGTACAGCTCTTCGGAGCTGACCCTGAGTTCATGGCTCGTGCGGCGAAGATGCTTGCCGAGATGAGCTACAAGGGTGCTGAGGGTATTCGCCCCGCTGCTATAGATATAAATATGGGTTGTCCCGTCAGAAAGGTCGTTTCGTGCGGAGAGGGATCGGCACTGATGAAAACGCCCGAGCTTGCCGCAGACATCGTTTCGGCGGTGAAAAGGGCGGTCGACATACCCGTAACCGTTAAGATACGCGCCGGCTGGAGCAGTACCTCGATAAACGCCCCCGAGCTTGCCAAGCGACTTGAGGATGCCGGAGCTGACGCCATTTGTATCCACGGGCGCACCCGTGAGCAGTTTTACGCTCCGTCGTCCGACAACCGAGTTATTGCCGCCGTGAAGAAGGCGGTGACCGTTCCCGTTTTCGGTAACGGAGATATATACACGGTTGACGACGCGCGTCGTATGCTGAACGAGACCGAGTGCGACGGACTTATGATCGCGCGCGGCTCGATGGGAAATCCGTGGTTGTTTGCCGAGATCGCAGCGATGCTTGATGGCAGAGAGTACCTTTCTCCAAGCCCGAAGGAGAGGATCGAGGCGGCGTATGCTCACGCCGAGGCGCTGGTTGCCGAAAGCGGACACCAAGGTATCGTTCGCGCACGCGGACAGCTTGCGTGGTACGTAAAGGGGATAACCGGTGCGGCGTCGGCTCGAGCCAGAATAAACGCCGCTGTTGAGCTTTCAGAGCTGAAAGAGATACTGGACGAATTGATATGAACGATGTTACGGTAAAATGTCGCGATGAGCAGCTGACGACCTTGATAGTCAACGAGCTGACACGAATTTTCATAAGCGCCGGTCGCGCAGGAGACTGCCGACTCCTTATAACCGACGCCGATCGACCCGACGGCGAGACGGTCAGCCTTTTTACGGTTGGCGTTTCAAGAGCGCCGGAGCAAGAGACTCATCGGTTTGACGCGATGCTGCGCCGTCCCCTACTTATGAGCGAGCTGCGAGAAACCGTTCTGCGCCTTCTTGATGCCAAGGAGCCCGAAGGTAACGCGGATAATTTTGAGATCGAGCTTTTGTCTGGGGGGACTGTCAGATATTGCGGACGGGAGGTCTCGCTGACCGACACCGAATACCGTCTTCTCGGATATCTTGCCGACCGAAGAGGCGAGTCAGTAGACCGCGAAACGCTTAAGCGTGAGCTTGATCTGGCAGGCAACGCCGTTGACGTTTACGTTTGTTATCTGCGCCGTAAGCTTACCTATAACGACCGAAATCCTATAGCTACCCTGCGAGGACGGGGATATATGCTTAAATAAAAATTAGATGATTGGAGGAATACGCAATGGGTGCCAATCCCGTAATGAAATTTCCGAACGGTCTTGAAAGGGCCGTTACTCTGAGCTACGACGATGGAGTTCAGCAGGATCGCAAGTTTATGGAGATCATAGACCGGCACGGTCTGAAATGTACGTTCAACATCAACTCGGGTGAGTTTGCCCCCGAGGGAAAGGTTTATCGCGAGGGCACGATACACCGCAGAATGAGCAAGTCGGAATGCCTTGAGCTTTACAAGAACAGCGGTCACGAGGTGGCGGTCCATGCACTAACGCATCCCCATCTTGAGCTTATGACTCAGCCGGCGGTCGCTTATGAGATAGTTGAGGACAGAAAGAACCTCGAAGCTCTTTTCGGCGGAGTCGTTCGCGGCATGGCGTATCCCTACGGAACTTATAACGATGCCGTTGTTGATACTTTGCGCACCTGCGGCATTGCCTACTCGAGAACCACCAAACCTACCAATGCCTTCGATATCCCCACCGATTGGCTTCGTTTGAACCCCACCTGCCATCATCGCGAGCCTTCAATTTTTGAGCTTGTTGATAAGTTCTTCAGCGAAATACGTGTTGAAAACCGCTCGAGGCTCTTCTATCTGTGGGGACATACATACGAGTTTGAAGAGCATAACAACTGGGAGCTGATAGAACAGCTTGCCGAGAAGCTCGGTGGTCACGATGACGTTTGGTATGCCACCAACATTGAGGTGTACGATTACGTTGAGGCGTTCAGATCGCTGCAGTGGTCGGTCAACTCCAAGCGAGTATATAACCCTTCGTCAAAAAAAATATGGTTCTCGGTCTGGAAAAACGTATATTCGATCGATCCGGGCGAGACTATCGACATCGTTTAAGATACAAAAAGAACACCGTCACAACGGTGTTCTTTTTGTATATCAGACCTCGAACATGATCTGTCCGTATTTCGGATAAGGCCAGAGATCTTGATCAACGTACGGCTCGGCGCTGTCAACGGTGGCGCGAAGCTCGTCCATAACGGGAATGATGCGATCGCGATATCCTTCGGCACGATTTGCCGCGTCGGCTATCGACTTCACTTCAGAAAGCTCCTTTTCAAGCTTGCAGACCAAGAGGTATGCCTTGTCCTCAAGGGTATTGAGAATATCGAGGGTCTCCTTTTCCATAAGTCCGCAGCCCTTTTTGGCAAGCGACTCGGCAAGGCGGGTCGTGTAGCTCGAGAGGGCGGGGAGATATCCTCGACGGACCATCTCTATCATCGTTTTTGCCTCGATCTCGAGGTTGCTCGAGTAAGTGGTCAGCGAGATCTCGCGGCGCGAGCTCATCTCCTGCTCGGTGTAAACTCCGTGGCGGGTATAGAGATCTATAAATCGCTTATCCGTGAAGCGAGGAAGGATATCTGCGCAGGTCGGGTAGTTGCCGAGTCCGCGGGCTGCCGCCTCCTCGACCCATTCCTTCGAATAGCCGTTTCCGTTGAAGATGATGCGCTTGTGATCTCGAAGGGTATGACGAATGAGACGGTTGAGCGCTATATCAAAATCCTCCGCCGCCTCGAGCTTATCGGCAAACTTGCGAAGCTCTTCGGCAACGATAGTGTTCAGAACGGTGGTCGGTCCGGCGACGTTGAGCGACGAGCCGGGCATACGGAACTCAAACTTGTTTCCGGTGAAGGCAAAGGGAGAGGTTCTGTTTCGGTCACTTGAGTCGCGCGGGAAGGAGGGAAGAGCCGAAACGCCGAGACGTATCTCAGTGTCCTTGTCGGGCTCGTAGTCCTCTTTTGCAACCAGCTTGTTGATTATGTTTTCAAGCACCTCGCCGACGTATATCGAAATGATGGCGGGCGGGGCTTCGTTTCCACCGAGACGGCGGTCGTTGCTCGCCGATGCTACCGAGAGACGGAGAAGGTCGGCGTACTCGTCAACAGCCTTGATGACTGCCGAGAAGAATAGCAAGAACTGCGCGTTTTCGGCAGGAGTGTTACCCGGGTCGAGAAGGTTGACGCCGGTGTCGGTCGAAAACGACCAGTTTATATGCTTGCCCGAGCCGTTGACCGACGAAAAGGGCTTTTCGTGGAGCAGACAAACAAGTCCGCGACGCTCGGCAGTTTTACGAAGGTACTCCATCGTAAGATGGTTGTGGTCGACGGCGGCGTTCGCGTTTTCAAAGAAGGGGGCGAGCTCGTGCTGTGCCGGTGCTGCCTCGTTATGCTTTGTCTGCGAGAAGATGCCAAGTCTCCAAAGCTCCTCGTCAAGCTCCTGCATAAAGCTCATAACGCGAGGCTTGATCGCGCCGTAGTAGTGGTAGTCACCCTTCTGACCCTTGGGGGCGGGTGCGCCGAACAGGGTCCTGCCGGTGTAGAGCAGATCGGGGCGACGGTCATAGTTCTTCTTATCTATCAGGAAATATTCCTGCTCCGCGCCAACCATAGGCGTGACCTTTTTGACATCCTTGTTTCCACAGACCGAAAGCAGACGCAACGCGGCACGGTTGAGAGCCTGCACCGAACGGAGCAGAGGAGTCTTGCGGTCGAGCGTGTCTCCTGCGAAGGAGCAAAAAACGGTAGGTATATAAAGCGATCCGTCCTTTATAAAGGCATAGGAGGTGGGGTCCCAAGCCGTGTATCCGCGAGCTTCAAAGGTCGCGCGAAGACCGCCCGACGGGAAGGAGGATGCATCAGACTCACCCTTGATAAGATTCTTTCCCGAGAACTGCATAACAGGCTTACCCTCGCTATCGGGGCGGATAAAGCTTTCGTGCTTTTCGGCGGTGATGCCGGTCATGGGCTGGAACCAGTGTGTATAATGAGTTGCTCCGTTTTCAACTGCCCAGTCCTTCATCGCGGCGGCAATACGGTTTGCCAAGGCGATGTCAAGACCCTGACCGTTATCAACGGCGCTTTGTAGATCGTTAAAGTCGTTTTCGGAAAGACGGCGGCGCATTTCAGCCTCGTTAAAAACGCGGCTACCGAAATATTCCGGAATGTTGTTGCTCATTGTCTGCTCCTTTTATCATTTTGTGTATCTAATTATATAATTATATATTACCGCGTGCAGAATGTCAAGGGTTAGGCTATAAATAATAGTTTTTGCGGCGCTTGACTTGGGATGAATGGTGTGATATACTGAATAAAACAGCAAAGGAGGGCTGACAATGTTTCTTTTGACGACAGGTGTTTTACCCGACGAGATCGGATTTATAATTCTTATATACCTTTTGGTGTACTTGATAATATGTACACACGTCGGCTCTTTGACCGTGGCTTTATCGCTTGGAGCGTACCTTTTGCAGGGATTCGGAATGCAGAAAATGCTCCGAACGCTTGGTTTCAAAAAGAGCTGGTATGCCTTTGTGCCGATATGTAATTCGTATGCGCTGGGCTATATTGCCGACCGATACGACGAGCAGAACGGCAAAACAAAATATGCAAAACGACTGTTAGGTCTTTCGATAGCACCGTTTGCCCTGGCGCTTGTGACCGTGATCTCGATAGCCTTTCTTGAAGTTGCGTCGGTGATGGCGGGTCGATCGTTAGCGCTTGAATTTCCGCTTGTGGTGGCGGCGATACAACTTGCCTATATAGTGACGCCTGTTGTTAGCATTGCATATGCAGTTTTCTTCTTTATGGCGCTTTGGTGGGTATTCAAGCTTTTTGCTCCCAAGCAGGCGGTTGTGCTTTTGCTGCTCTCTATTTTCGTTTTACCTTCCATACCGATAATATTTTACGTTATACGAAACAACCCGCCGCAATACGTCGAAAAGACTGAATGATGAAATCCCCCGAAGCTGTCGGGGGATTTTTGTTGACAAATGGGAAGGGTTGTGGTAAAATACAGTGGTGCAACACCGCGCGGGTATGGCGGAATTGGCAGACGCGCAAGATTTAGGATCTTGTGTTAATTCGTGCAGGTTCGACCCCTGTTACCCGCACCAAACAGCAAAAATCCGAACCCAAAGCCGGTAGGCGAAGGGTTCGGATTTCTTTTTGTGACATTCATGACCGTATATCATTTTAATTTGTCTTGAGCATTTGGATAGCATAGCACCTTGACTGCACTTACTTAAAATTTTATTCCTAAACTTTTATTCAAATTTTTTTAAAATAATTAAGCCACTCCCGTGCTATAAGCTCATGTCCTGCTGAAGTTGGATGCACACCATCATAAAGCCACAATTCCGCTTTGGTTTTGCTTGCAAGCTCATCAAATTTTTCCTGCAATGGTATAAATATCGCATTTGCTTCAAATGCAATTTTTTTCGCAATTTTTGCAATTTTCGGAACCGTTTCACCAAAATCTTTCCAATTATTTTCAGTTGCACTTCCCCGAAGAACAAATGGTTCTAATATCATCAATTGACAATCAGGCAAGTCCTTTTTTATTTGTGAAATGAGAAAGGAAAAACAAGTTTCGTAAAGAGAGGGTGCAAACTCTTCGTGACCAAGATTATTCCACACATCATTAACTCCAATTAAGATACTGAGCACATCAGGCTTTAAAGCTAAAAAATCTTCATAGATTCTTTGAAGCATATGAACACTTCTGTCACCTGCAACCCCTCTGTTTATACAATGATATTCACCGGGGCATTCATATCCGAGTCTTGCGGAAATAAGTGTTGGGTATCCACACCCCTTGTAGTGCTCCTGATTTATTTCTTCACGTCTACGCAATGCATCTGTAATTGAGTCCCCTTGAAAGAGAATCTTTTTCATAAAACGATCACCACCTGTATGTTAATTCTAAAACATTTATTATACAATTATCTTTTCAAATGCCTTTTTTAAATTCTTATAATAATATTCAAATCCTTTATCGTTTGGGTGAAGTCTCAAATCCGCATAATAATTCTCACTATGAGGAACCATATCCCAACCTTGAACAACACTGATTGTACTGTAGTTTGAGCATATATTTTTAATTATTGCTTCAACCTCAAAAAAGCTGCCAAAAGGTTTTGCTTCTTCATAGTCACGTCGCCAGATCGGTGTCAGAACACATATTTGAGAAGAAGGGTATTTGTCGTACAGCGATTTGAAAAAGCTCTGACAATTCTCTTTGAAATAAGGCTGTTCTGTTTTGCTCCAGTCATTTGTGCCATACGCGACAATTATATAATCAGGCTTCAGGTCACCTGCAGCATCTATAAGCTCAGGAAAAAATATCTCTCCACCTATCGCCACATTAAATTCTTCGGCATCAAACGCATTAGCAAGCTTTGCAATATAATGGTTAGATGGTCGTAAAGCATCATACCCCTGAGTTATTGAATCACCAAATACTAACAATTTTTTTGACGGTTTTATAGGCTCTACAAAAGCGCCGTCATCAATTATAATATCTTCAATTGCTACAACTGCCATTCTTGGCAAGTATATACACACTTTTTTCATACCATCGCCAAGTCTGATTTGCTTTGCAAAATGCCCGTCAGGAAGATCTGCCTGTGTATAATCTATAGGCAAAGCAATATTTGAAAAGTTATCAATATAATCTACGGGGACTCCATCGACAAAAACATCAACCGAAAAATATTTTCTTGTTGATCCCTTTGTTGATATATTCAGTTTCAAGAACAGTGTGCTGCTGTTTGTCAAAAACGATAACCTAATTCCTGCTGTGCAAAAAGTTTTATTATAGAAATCCCAGTCTCTTTCCTTGTAGAGGTTCTCTTGCTCCTCACTAAATCTATACAGGTGTGTTTCTCCGTTTAGTTCTTTTATTTGTACAGCACCTGTTGTAAATTCACTAATCTGCTCAAAACTTAATTTCATAGTCGGTTTCCTTTCTTGCATTTTATATCAATAAAAAATATGCACTGGTAGAGCGAGAAGCTCACGACGAAAAAACGCTTGCGTTTTTTTGCAGTAAGAGCGCGAAGCGGTCGTCTGCAGGGCAGAAAGTTCGCCCTCTGTTACCCGCACCAAACCAAAGCAAGCCCCGACTGGGGCTTGTTTTGGTTTGGTTTATTTGAACATCTCGTTGATCTCTTTGAGTGTCGTGCGGACGAGCAGCTCGCCGCCGGCGTGGCCGGTTGTGCCGCTTCCGACGAATGCAGAATAGTGACTTCCTTTTTCGGCTTTCTCTGTCGGGAGATAGCCGAACGATCCGCAGCAAAGCTGCACCAGGAAGGTTTGCTTTGCAAGGCTTCTGGCTCTGATCTGGTTGCCGTAATTCAGGAAAAGCTCGAAGGGGTTAGTGGCAAACGCGATGTCTCCGACCTTTAGAACGTGCATCTCGATTGTGAACAGGTCGAGCGTTTGCTGAAGCTCATATCTCGCAACAACACCGCTGTGTATCAGCATATTTGCATTATCTTCAAAGTTTATCTCTCCCTTGCATTTGGAGAAA
>JAZKZA010000203.1:0-1606 GCA_045612445.1 Eubacteriales bacterium
ACACCCGTCACAGTGAGGCGATCGTTACGAACGACCTGTCGTGTGCCGAGCGCTTCCAGTCCGAGATCGACGCGGCGGCGGTCTACGTCAACGCCTCCACCCGCTTTACCGACGGAGGTGAGTTCGGGTTTGGCGCCGAGATAGGTATCTCGACCCAGAAACTCCACGCCAGAGGACCGATGGGTCTGCTCGCGCTGACGACACAAAAATATCTCGTGAACGGCAACGGCTGTGTTCGCGGGTAACGAAAGAGGAAAAGATGAGAGATCGCGCATTTTTCGGGCCGGGAGGCAACAGTGAGTCCTTCGTTGCCGAGGGTCACCGATCGAGCAAGGAGGCTCCCGCTTGGGTAAAGGCGAGGGGGCTCGACGCCTACGAATATCAGGGAGGCAACGGTATCACGGCGTCGGACGCCGCGCTTGCCGCGGTCGGTATCGCTGCCGCCGAGGCGGGTATAAAAATGTCGCTCCACACGCCGTACTATATCTCGCTTTCGGGCGTCGACCCCGAAAAACGCCTCAAGAGCCTCGACTATATCCGTCGAAGCGTTGACGCGGCAAAGCTGCTCGGGGCGGACACCATCGTTATCCACGCCGGCTCTGCCGCCAAGATCTCGCGAGAGACGGCTATGTCGCTCGCGAGCGACACGCTCGCTCGCGCCGTGGACGAGTTCGGCGGCTCGGGCATCATTCTCGGCATCGAGACGATGGGCAAGGTAAACCAGCTCGGAACGCTCGAGGAGGTCGTCGAGCTTTGTAAGATAGACAAGTGTCTGCGTCCCGTGGTCGATTTCGGGCATCTGAACGCCCGAAACATCGGTGGATATTTTACGACGGCAGACGACTACCGTCGCGTTTTCAACTATATCGGTGAAAACCTCGGTGACGACGTGGCAAGATACCTGCACTGTCACTTTTCGAAGATAGAGTATACGTCGGCAGGCGAGAAGAAGCACCTGACCTTTACCGACACGACCTACGGACCCGACTTCGAGCCGCTTTGTGAGGCGCTCGTCCGTGAGTCGCTTTGCCCCTGCATCATATGCGAGTCGGCGGGAAGCATGGCGGAGGACGCCGCGTCGATGAAGGCGCACTACCTTTCACTTAAAGGAGATAACTAAAAAATGTCAAGACTTGAGATAATAAAGAAAAAGCTCCCCGAGGCAACGGCACTGCTGCTCACCTCGGAGATAAACCAGCGCTGGCTGACGGGGTTTGACTATACCGACGGCTTTGCGCTCGTCACCCCCGGACAGTCCTACCTGATAACCGATTTCCGTTACGTCGAGGCGGCAGAGAGGGAGGCGAACGAGGGCTTTACCGTCGTAGTTCCCGAGCAGGGAATGCTCGCCTTCATTGCCGAGAAGCTGAAGAAGAGCGGCTGCACCAGAGTTATGATCGAGGAGGCAACGCTTCCCGTTTCGTCCTTTGAGAGATATAAGACCGAGCTTCGCGGCGTTGAGCTGATCGGCGGCGCGTCGAGCCTTTGCGACGGTCAGCGTCGCTTCAAGGATAGCGACGAGATCGAGCTGATCAAGGCGGCGCAGGCGATAACCGACGCGTCGTTCGACCACATTCTCGGCTACATCACCCCCGAGCGCACCGAG
>JAZKZA010000204.1:0-3142 GCA_045612445.1 Eubacteriales bacterium
GATATATTGACCGAGGTTGCCAGCACCATTTTTATTCCTCTTACTGTCGGCGGCGGTATAAATACCGTTGATGATTTTGATAGAGTGTTGAAGTGCGGCGCCGATAAGGTCAGTGTGAATTCAGGTGCCATCAGAAATCCCGCGCTTATTGAAGAGGCGGCGAAAAAATACGGAAATCAATGCGTAGTTATTTCCGCGGACGTTAAGCGCGTCGACGGAGTTTTCAGAGTATTCGCAAAGGGCGGCAGAGAGAATACCGGTATGGAGGCTCTCGAGTGGATAACTCGCTGCGTACGTAACGGTGCGGGTGAAGTCGTCATCAACTCGATAGACACCGACGGGGTAAAAAAAGGCTTTGACCTGCCTTTGCTCCGCGAGGTACGCGCCGCCGTTAAAGTTCCGGTCATCGCGTCGGGCGGTGCCGGATCGGCAGAGGATTTCGTCACTCTGTTTAAGGAGATCCCCGACATCGACGCCGGTCTTGCCGCGTCCATCTTCCACTTCGGCGAGGTCAAGATCTCCGAGCTGAAGAAGCTACTCAAAGAAAACGATATTTCAGTAAGGATATAACTATGATAAACGTAAACGAACTCAAATTTGATGAAAAGGGACTTATTCCCGCAATAGTTATCGATGCGCTCTCCAAGAAGGTGCTGACCTTGGCGTATATGAGCCGCGAGAGTCTGCAGATCTCTATGGAAAAGGGACTGACCTGCTTTTACAGCCGCTCACGTCAGGAGCTCTGGCTCAAGGGAGAGACCAGCGGAAACTATCAGCACATCGTTTCAATAACTGCCGACTGCGACCGTGACGCCCTTGTCGTTATGGTCGAAAAAGACGGCCCCGCCTGCCACACAGGTGAGGAGTCCTGCTTCTTTGAGCCGGTATACATCAGCGACGAGCGCTCCGAGTTCTCGTTCGACGGACTTTACTCGCTGCTCGAGGGTCGCAAGGCAGACCTCCCCGAGGGCTCGTATACCACCTATCTGTTCCGGAAGGGTCTTGATAAGATCCTCAAAAAGGTCGGAGAGGAGTGCACCGAGGTCATCATCGCCGGTAAGGCAGACGACAAGAGAGAGACGGTCTACGAGATCGCAGACCTTGCCTACCACGTAATGGTGCTGATGGTCGAGATGGGCATCTCGGTCGACGATATCCGCCGCGAGCTGGCGTCGCGCCACGTCATTGATCACAAGGTCAAGCAGGAAAAAATGGCAAGCGACAATGATCAGAAGTAATTTTCACACTCACACCGTTTTTTGCGACGGCAAAAGCACGGCGCGTGAAATGGTCGAGCAGGCTATACGGCTGGGATTTACTGTCCTTGGCTTTTCGGGTCACGTAGGCGGTCACGAATGTCTGGCGACCTACTCGATGTCTGATGAAAGCCATGCCGCTTATCTTGCCGAAACAGCAAGGCTGAAGGCAGAGTACGCCGACCGAATAAAGATATATTGCGGCGGCGAGCTCGATCTCTTCTCAAAGGCAGACCCTTCGGATTACGACTTCACTATAGGCTCGGCTCACCATATAAAAAAGGGAGATATCTATCTCTCGGTAGACGAGTCGGCGGAAATAGAGCGACGTAACGTGGATACCCTCTACGGCGGAGACTTCGACGCCTACTGTGAGGACTATTTCAGAGCCGTCGTCGAGTGTGTGAAGAGATTTTCGCCCACCTTCATAGGTCACGTAGACCTTTGCATGAAGTTTGCCGAGATCAACGGTCGAACCGAAACTCCCCGCTATCTTGAAGCGGCACGAGATGCGATCACCGAGCTTTGTAAATTTGATATTCCCTTTGAGATAAACACGGGTGCTATCTCGCGCGGATACCGAAGCACTCCATACCCCTCAAAAAACCTCTTGAGTATGATAAAGAGCGCGGGTGGACGCATAATGATAAATTCCGATTGCCACCACGCCGATTCTCTTGACTGCGCCTTCGTTGAGGCGGAAGAGTTAGCAAAGAAATGCGGGTTTGACGGACATTGGATAATTACCGACAACGGTTTAGAATTTATCAAATTTAGTTGATTATTAGCAAATATTAAGGAGAACGACAATGAACAAAATCAAAATAGGCTGGAGCCAGGTAAGCATCGTTCCCGAGGGCAGAAGAATATCGCTTACAGGTCAGTTTTACGAGCGAATTTCGGGAGAGGTAGAAACCCCCATCGCCGTTACTGCACTGGCTATGGAATGCGGAAACGACTGTATGGTATTCGTGGGATGCGACCTTATTTGTGTTGGAGAAGCTCTGCTTAAAGACGCAAGAGCGCTTCTTCCGGATAACTGCGGATTCCCCAAGGAAAAGCTTATAGTAAGCGCGATCCACACTCACACCTCGTTAGGATATAGCCAAAGAAATGACGATTACGACGCCTCCATCAGCTGCCTTGATAAATTCAAGCCGGCAAACGTCTCCTACGTTCCCTTGGTAAGTGATGACAGCAAGGATATACTCCGTGACGAAGAAGCAAGAGCATTTTTGGCGGAACGTATAGCCCGCGCAGCACTTGAGGCGTGGAATAATCGCGCAGAGGGTGCATATACCGGTGCCTTCGGACGTGCCGCCGTAGGACTCTGCCGCAGAGTATGCTACGACGACGGGTCGGCAAAGATGTGGGGCGATTCCAACAACGCAAACTTCACCGAGCTTGAGTCGGGCAACGATTCGGGAATCGAGCTGATGTTCACCTACGATACAAATAAAAAGCTGACCGGTGTTGTTGCAAACGTCGCCTGCCCCGCTCAGGTGCTTGAGCACCAGAACTTTATCTCGTCCGACTATATGGGTAAGGTTCGCGAGAGAATACAGTCAAAATACGGAAAAGACGTCTGCTTCCTCGGTCTCGTCTCTCCGGCAGGAGATATGTGCCCCCGCGATCTGATCCGTTGGGTAGACTCCCCGGTCTGCAAAAAAGACCCCAATATCAACCGTGATTTCGTCATCGAAAGAAAAGCAGACCCCTCTATGTTTGAGATCAAGGGCTGCGATAAGGTTGCAAGACGAATTGCGGACGAGATATTCTACGAGCTTGACGACGTTCAGGACCTCGTCACGGAAAGTGAGATCATACATAAGGTAATTAAGCTTGATCTTCCGTTGCGCCGCGTCACCATTGAGGAAAAGGATAAG
>JAZKZA010000205.1:0-1644 GCA_045612445.1 Eubacteriales bacterium
GATATCGCCATAATGTCGCGCGAGCTCATTCGCCACAAGGAGATACTTGAGTTCAGCGCGACCTGGATGGACACGGTGCGCGACGGCGCGTTCGGTCTGACCAACACCAACCGTCTCGTCCGCTTTTACAACGGCTGCACCGGACTGAAGACCGGATCGACCGCCAAGGCAAAGTTTTGTATAAGCGCCACCGCCGAACGCGACGGAATGTCGCTCATCGCGGTCATTATGGCGTCTCCGACGCGAGACGAGCGCAACGCCGCCGCCAAGACCCTGCTCGATTGGGGATACGCGAACTATTCGCTCTTTCGTCCAAGCATCGAGCTTCCCTCCTCTCTTCCGGTCGTCGGGGGAAAGAACGACAGCTGTAAGATAACTGTCGAGTCGATCTGCACCGTAGTTCCCAAGGGGTCTGACAAACGGATCGTGAGCACCGTTGAGCTTCCCGAAAAGGTGTTTGCCCCGCTCGACGAGGGCGCGGAGGTCGGCTGCATCAAGTTTACCCTTGACGGAAAAGAGATAGCGCGCTCGGGCATAAAGACCGCCGAAACGGTCGAAAAGACCGACTATTTCGACGTTTTATGCGATATTCTTACATATTTTTTGTTAAAAAAATAAAAATCTTCTTGCAATTTGTAAGGTTTCGTTGTATAATACTTTTTTGTATAGACTATTTTTAAATTCAGTCTCAACAGAAAGGTTTGGTACACCAAATGGCAGTCAAGTTAGTCGACAAATACATAGAAAGCTTCGTCAGCAACGCGGAGATCAACGAGTGGCGCGATAAGGTCGTCGCCGCCGATAAGAGCCTGCGTGAAAAGACCGGCGAGGGTAACGCCTTCCTCGGTTGGATGGACGCATCGGTCAATTACGACAAGGAAGAGTTTGCCCGCCTCAAGGCAGCCGCAAAGAAGATCCAGAAGAGCTGCGACGTTTTCATCGTCATCGGAATCGGCGGATCGTACCTCGGCGCACGTGCCGTCATCGAGTTCGTTAAGTCCCAGAACTACAACTCGCTGAAGAAGGACACTCCAAATATCTACTTCTCGGGCTGCAACATCAGCGGCTCCGATCTTGAAGAGCTTCTCTCGATCTGCGAGGGACGCGACGTTTGCGTAAACGTCATCAGTAAGTCGGGAACCACCACCGAGCCCTCCATCGCCTTCCGCGTTTTCAGACGCTACCTCGAGGAGCGCTACGGTAAGGAAGAGGCTCGCGAGCGTATCTTCGTCACCACTGACGGAGCACGCGGAGTTCTTCGTCCTCTCGCGACCCGTGAGGGCTACGAGTGCTTCACCGTTCCGGACGATATGGGCGGACGTTACTCGGTCCTCAGCCCTGTCGGTCTGCTTCCCATCGCGGTCGCCGGAATCGACGTCGACGAGCTTCTCGCCGGTTGCGAGAGCGCCAGAGTTGACCTGCTTTCGAACGACATAGATAAGAACGCCGCCTACCGTTACGCCGTCATTCGTAACGTTCTGCTCGGCAAGGGCAAAAACGTCGAGATCATCGTCGGCTACGAGCCTTACGAGCAGCTCTTCTTTGAATGGTGGAAGCAGCTCTTCGGCGAGTCCGAGGGTAAGAACGGCAAGGGTATCTTCCCGGCATCGGTCGTCTTCTCGACCGACCTGCACTCGCTCGGTC
>JAZKZA010000206.1:0-8443 GCA_045612445.1 Eubacteriales bacterium
TTGGCGACGGGCGAAGAAACCGATGCTTTGAAAACATATATTTTCACGCAAGAGGGGTTGGAAGTATCTTTTTATACCCCTTTTACGGTCAAGGGACTTTTCAAAAAAGTTATCAACGTTGAAAAGTCGATTTTGGCAGAAATAAAAGAAAATATTTTTGGTTGATTTTTGTATCAAAATTACAGTTATTAGCCAAAAAAGAGCAAGTCGAAAGACTTGCTCTTTTTTTATCCAAGCCTGCGACTTGATTTGCTTCAAGAAGTGTGATATAATCTGTTCAACAAACCGAAAGTGCGAGGCGATCTTATGAATATTACCCCCAACGAAAACGAGATAAAATATATACGGGAAGCGTTACGTCAGTTCAACGACATCTCCGTAGGCGACGACGCGCACAAGCCGCTCAACGTTGTTGAATATGACGATGCCGGAAATATTATTGCCGGTATCGTCGGCGGAACGTACTGGGGTTGGTTGTACGTCGACGTTTTGTGGGTGCACGAGGAGCACCGTAAAAAGGGTATCGGCTCAAGGCTTCTGCGCAAAGCCGAAAGGGAAGCCGTTTGCAGAGGCTGTCATCACGTTCATCTTGACACGATGAGCTGGCAAGCCCCGGAGTTTTACAAAAGACACGGCTACGAGGTGATCGCTATTCTCCCGGATATCCCGACCGGAAATCAAAAATATTTGCTGACAAAGGCGTTATAAAACGAACCGACTCAAATTCACGCGCCAAGATCAAGATCCTTTTTTGCCGTGGCTTGAGAAAACTCCCCACTCAACCACCGGTGTGTGTACTTTTCGCGCCGTGTAAGCTATAATAACAGCGAAAGGAGGAGAGATATGGATCAGATCAAGATAGGAAGATTTATTGCCAAGTGCAGAAAAAAGAAGGGCTTGACCCAAATGCAGCTGGCAGAGATGCTGAACATCACCGACAGGGCGGTCTCAAAATGGGAAACCGGTAGAGCTATGCCGGATTCTTCCATTATGATCGAGCTGTGTGATATTCTCGAGATCAGTGTAAACGAATTATTGTGTGGGGAGGTAATCACAATGGATAATTACAAGGAAGAGCTTGAAAAAAACCTTTTGGAGACCGTCAAGCAGAAGGAAGCGTCGGACAGAATGCTTTTGAGACTTGAGGTAGTCATTGCCATACTGTCTTGTGCCGTAATGTTTTTGCCGATATTTATAGGTGCGCTCTTGCCGATGGAGGAGTGGGTGCGACTTGTCGTCGTCTTTTCGGGATTTATTCCGGGGATCATCGGTCTTCTTTTTGCCATTAGGATCGAGCAGGTCGCGGGGTATTATGAGTGCCGTCATTGCAGGCACAGATACGTACCGACCTACAGCGCCGTCAGCTTGGCGCAGCATAGGGGCAGAACGAGATATATGAGATGCCCTAAATGCAACAAAAAATCTTGGCAGAAAAAGGTCTTGAGCAAGAACAAATGAGCTTTTTCGATTCACCGCAGATACGTTACTCAAGAGTACCGTGTCTGCGGTGAAATTTTTTACAGAAAATTTGTCTATATCAAACAAATTTACAAATAGGTGTTTACAAATCGAATAAAATAGAGTAAAATATATACATATAATTATAAGGGAAAGTGTGGGATTTTATATGAGTCAGGCGAAATATAAAAGAATACTCTTAAAGCTGTCGGGAGAGGCGATCTCGGGCAAAGCCGACGGTATACTTGATTTTGAATTTATCGGAAAGATAGCCGACGTTCTGAAAAAGTGCGTTGCCGACGGTGTTCAGGTCGCCATTATCGTAGGCGCCGGAAACATCTGGAGGGGCGCGAAGGGCGTTGGTATGGACCGTTGCCGTGCAGACAGTATGGGTATGCTCGCAACCGTTATAAACGCGCTCGGTCTTGAGGACGAGTTCAACCGTCGCGGACTTGATGCCGTTGCTATGTCTGCCGTTGAGATAAGCGAGTTCGTTGAGCTTTACAACGCAGGACGTGCAAAGCGTTATCTTGAGAGCGGCAGGGTCGTTATTATCGGCGGAGGAACGGGAAATCCCTTCTTCACTACCGACACTGCTGCAGTTCTTCGAGCTGCCGAGCTTGAGGTCGACGCGGCACTTTTGGCAAAGAATATTGACGGCGTTTACAACGCCGACCCCAAGAAAGATCCGAACGCAGTTCGTTACGACGAGCTGACCTACCGCGAGATGGTCGACCGCGAGCTTCACGCCATAGATCTCACGGCGGCGTCCTTCTGTATGGACAACGATCTTACCACCTATCTCTTTGAGCTTCGCGATCCCGAAAACATTTACAGAGCAGTAACCGGTCAGCGCATCGGTACGGAAATACATAAATAAAATTATCGGAGGATATAAAAATGAAACTTGACACTAAAGTATACGAGCAGAGAATGCAGAAGACCATCGCCTCTTTTGAGGAGAACATAGGAACTATTCGCGCCGGTCAGGCAAACCCCACGGTCCTTGCCAAGGTCAGCTTCGAGTATTACGGCTCGCCTACGCCCATCAACACCATGGCTGATATCAAGGCGACCGACAGCAAGACCATAACCGTTACCCCCTATGATAGAACCACCCTCAAGGCAATGGAGAAGGCAATTCTGGCATCTGATATCGGAATCACTCCCTCGAACGACGGCTCGGTCATTCGTCTGATCTTCCCCCAGCCGACCGAGGAGCGTCGTCGCGAGCTTGGCAAGCAGGTTCAGAAGTACGGTGAGGACGCCAAGGTCGCTATCCGCAATATCCGTCGCGATGCAAACGATGACACCAAGAAACAGAAGAAGGATTCGTTTATGACCGAGGACGAGGCAAAGCAGTCCGATAAGCTGGTTCAGGATATGACCGATAAGTACATCAAGAAGGTCGAGGAGATCGCAGATAAGAAGATCGCCGAGATCATGAAGATCTGATTTTTGAGAGGATAAAATGTCAAAGACCGATTCCGGAGAGAAGGGTATACAGCATATAGCTTTCATAATGGACGGCAACGGACGGTGGGCAAAGGCGCGCGGGTTGGCCCGCGACGCCGGCCACCGAGCCGGAGTCGAAGCATTTCGCCGCGTGGTTCGCCATTGCGGCGATATCGGCATTCCCGTTGTGACCGTTTATGCCTTTTCGACCGAGAATTGGAAAAGACCCGCTCGCGAGGTTGCGCTGCTTATGAAGCTGCTTTCAGACTATATTGAGGGATGCGGCGAGGAGATGATGTCGGCAGGAGTTCGTTTCAGAGCTATCGGCGACAAAGCTCCCTTTAAGAGAGAGCTTCGCGAGAGTATAGAAAAGCTTGAAAAGCTGACCGAAAACAATCCGAGAGTGCTCAACGTTGCGCTGAACTACGGCGGGCGGGACGAGTTGGTACACGCATTTAACCGTTTGGCTCAAAAGGGTATTACCAATATAAAAGAGGAGGATATCTCGCGCGAGCTTTATACGGCGGATCTTCCCGATCCCGATCTGATCGTTCGTTCGTCGGGCGAGCTTAGACTTTCTAATTTTCTTATCTGGCAGGGAGCATACTCCGAGCTTTATTTTACGGATACTCTCTGGCCGGATATGACCGACGAGGACGTTGACCTTGCAATTCTTGCGTATAAAAACCGGCATCGCCGGTATGGAGGGCTGTAATGCGGATAAGAATAATTTCGGGAGTTATCGGCGCGGCCATTATATTTCCGATAATTTGGTTTTCGGATACTTGGGCGTTTCCCATCTGCCTGGCACTTGCAACGCTGATCTCGTCATACGAGATGCTGCGTTGTATCGGTGTGCATAAAAAGTATTATTTTTCGCTCCCCGTGCTGATCTTTTCGACAGGTATGCCTATCGTTGCGCGTGCTTCACAGACGGTCGAGGGAGTAAATCTGGTCTTCATACTGCTGTCGGGCGCTGTCATTTTCGTGCTTTATCTTCTTGGTGTTTCGCTTTTTTCAAAGGGAGATTTCAAGCTGCCGGACGCCGCGATGGTGTTTATGACCGAATTTTATATTATCGGCGGTTATACCGCGGTCGTGCTGCTGCGTGATTTCGGAAGCGCGGGTAGGTACATATACCTTCTGATCTTCCTCGGCGCGTGGTCAACCGATATATTTGCATATTTTGTCGGTCGCGCGATCGGTCGCCATAAGCTCATACCCGAGGTCAGTCCCAAAAAGACGGTTGAGGGAAGCATTGGAGGTATCGTTTTCTGCGTGCTGACCCTTTTGGGTTACGCCTTCGTGCTTGAAAAGTTCTTTGGTCAGCAGCCGAACTACCTTGTTATTGCCGTGATAGGCCTTGTGCTTTCGGTTGTGGCGCAGATAGGAGACCTTATGATGTCTCAGATCAAGCGAAACTACGGTATAAAGGATTTCGGAAGGATCATGCCGGGGCACGGAGGACTTTTGGATCGCTTTGATTCGGGCCTTTCGGTGTCGCTGATACTTATAATTGCCTGCGAGATAGTCAGAAATCTCGGAGGAGAGCTGTTTTTAGAGGTATTATGAGCTACGAATATCCCGAGCTGACGCTGCTTGGCTCGACCGGCTCTATCGGTCGTCAGGCGCTTGAGCTCGCTGATGCAAAAAATATAAAAATAAACGGCCTTGCCGCAAATAAAAGCGTGGCGGAGGTCGAAAGGCAGGCAAGACGGTTCAAACCGTCTTTCTGCGTTATGAGCGACCCGTGTGCCGCGGTCGACCTTAAAGGCCGTCTTGCCGACACCAATATCACCGTTTTGTCGGGAGACGACGGTATGACCGAGCTTATCGGTAGAACCAAGGGAGTCGTTCTCAATGCCGTTATCGGCAGTGCGGGACTTAAGCCGACGCTTGATACCATCGACGCCGGTCGAGAGCTGGCGCTGGCAAACAAGGAGTCTCTCGTTATGGCGGGAGATATCGTTATGTCTCGCGCTAAAGAGAAGGGGATAACCCTCCGTCCGGTGGACAGTGAGCATTCCGCCATCTGGCAGTGCCTCCGAGGCTCGTCTCACGGCGAGCTGAAAAGGCTGATACTCACGGCGTCGGGTGGACCGTTCTTCGGTATGAAGCGAGAGGAGCTTGAGGCGAAGGGACTTAACGACGCGTTGGCACACCCGACGTGGAATATGGGACGCGCCATCACGGTCGACAGTGCAACTCTTATGAACAAGGGGTTTGAGGTCATTGAGGCTTCCAAGCTTTTCGAGGTTGATGCCGATCGCATCGAGGTGCTGATCCATCGCGAGAGTATAATTCATTCGATGACCGAATATATTGATAATAGCGTGATAGCCCAGCTTTCTCCCCCCGATATGAGGCTTTGCATAAACTATGCGCTGACCTATCCGAGAAGAGAAAGCGGAGTTACTCCCTCGCTTGATCTCGCATCGATGGGACGGCTGACCTTTGCCGCTCCCGATCACGAGACCTTCACGCTCCTGCCGCTTGCCTTCAAGACGTTGCGAGAGGGAGGCGCGTTGCCTGCCGTGCTTCACGCGGCTAACGAAGAGACGGTCGGTGCGTTTCTTGATGGTAGGATCACCAAATTTACCGATATTCAGGACACCGTTTGTCGGGTCGTAGACGAGCTTTCGGGATACCGTACCAAAGCAGAGCTTTCGGATATTTTCGAGGCGGACGCCGCCGCTCGTCAAAGGGTGCTTGAGCTGATTTGAAATAGGGGTGTTATACTATAATTATTCTGTACGTAGCGCTGGCGCTTTTGCTGTTTGGCGTTCTGATATTCGTTCACGAGCTGGGACATTACGTTGCGGCAAGGCTGAGTGGCGTTCGGGTCATTGAGTTTGCCATCGGCATGGGCCCGAGGCTCCTTGCTCGAACCTCTGAAAAGACGGGAATACTTTACTCTTTGAGAGCCTTTCCGGTCGGCGGTTTTTGCGCTATGGAGGGAGAAGGGGAAAACTCAAACCCCGTAAGAACGGAGACGTGCGAGACAGAGGACAAAGACCCGCGTTCATATAAAAACAAGCCGGCGTGGGTGAAAATGCTGATCCTCATTGCCGGACCGGCAATGAATATTTTGCTTGGATTTGTTCTGACCTTCGTTATGGTCGTTGCGACCCGAGGGGCTGACGGACAGATAATTCTCGCATCAAACACCGTCACTCAGTTTGAGAGCCTTGCGGTCAGTGCCGAAACCGGACTTCGGGTCGGAGATACGGTCGTAAAGGTTGGCAACACGCCGATACACACAGGTCAGGAGCTGACCTATGAGATCTCGATGCAGGGCAGGGAGATCGAGGAATACCGACAGTACGTGGGAGGCGACAATTTCGTTAACCGACAGGTCGTAAGTCTTGATCTCACGGTCATTCGCGACGGCGAGACGGTCGTTCTTGAGGACGTCAAGTTCTTTGCCGAGGTCGCGCAGGGAACGGTTCTCGGAAACACCGATTTCTACGTTGCGCGCGAGAGAGTTGATCTTGGAAGTATAGCTAAGCAGACCCTTTACCGTTCACTCTCAAGCGTAAAAATGGTTTGGGATTCGTTGATCGGACTGCTAAGCGGTCGCTTTGGATTGGCGGCGGTGTCGGGACCCGTCGGAACGACTCAGGTCATAACTCAGGCGGCGCAGACCGGCTGGTATACGCTTCTTTATATATTTATCGTTATTTCGATGAACCTTGGAGTGTTCAATCTTCTGCCGTTTTTGCCGCTGGACGGGGGACACATCGTTTTTGCTCTTTACGAGCTTATCTTCCGACGTCCCGTACCCAAAAAGTTTGAGGAGACCTGCCAGATGATCGGCGTCGTGCTGATGCTCGGGCTTATGATAATTGTAACGTTTAAGGATATTTTTACACTTTTCTGATGGATTACAATAAGATTAGAAGAAAAACGAATAAGGTGTCGGTCGGCAGAGTTGAGATAGGCGGAAACGCGCCGCTTTCGATCCAGTCGATGACGAACACGAGCGCGCACGACGTTGAGGCAACCCTTTCACAGATACGTGCGCTTGAAGCGGCGGGGTGTGATATAGTCAGGATAGCCGTCCCCGACCTTGATTCTGCCAAAATCATTGAAAGAGCGAAAAAAGAGGGAATATCCGTTCCGCTTGTCGCTGATATACACTTTGATTACAAAATAGCTCTGCGTTGTGCCGAGCTGGGGATAGATAAGATACGTATAAATCCCGGAAACATTGGATCTGACGACCGCGTTCGCGAGGTCTGCCGCGCCTGTGAGGCATCAGGGATACCGATCCGTATTGGGGTAAACTCGGGCTCACTTGAAAAAAGTATACTCGAGAAGTACGGCTCGCCAACGCCCGAGGCGCTTTGCGAAAGTGCTCTCTACCACGCGGGGCTTCTTGAAAGATTTGGTTTTTCCAATATAGTTATCTCGATAAAGACGACGAACGTTCCCGATATGATAAGCGCGAACCGAAGACTCAGCGAGCTTTGCAGCTACCCGCTTCACCTCGGTGTCACCGAGGCGGGACTTTACGAGCGCGGTCTGGTACGCTCGGCTGTCGGCATTGGCTCGTTGCTTTGCGACGGCATTGGAGACACTCTCCGAGTTTCGCTGACCGATGACCCCGTAGCCGAGGTCGCCGCCGCGAGAAAGATACTTAATGCGGTGGGTATAGACGGCGTTCGCGGAATGAATATCATCAGCTGTCCCACCTGCGGACGTACCCGTGTTGACCTTATCGGCCTTGCCTCGGCGTTCGAACGCGCGGCGGCAGACGAGGGTCTGCTCGGCTTGCCGATAGACGTAGCGCTCATGGGCTGTGCCGTAAACGGGCCGGGTGAGGCTCGCGAGGCAGATATCGGTATTGCCGGCGGTGTTGGCGAGGCTTTGCTTTTCGAAAAGGGTGAGGTCATCTGTAAGATACCTGAGGCGGACGTGGTTTCAGCACTTATAGCAAGGATAAAAGAAAAGTTTCAATAAAAGGATAGCGTATGGCTAAAAAACTCATTGAGTTGTTGAATAAGTATACGCCGAGCGGCTCGAGACGCGAATGGATGAGCGTTGCAGAGTGCGCCTCGGTCAAGGCAGATAAGGAGCGAAGAATGCTGGAGGTCGGCATAGCGCTCCCCTTTGTCGTTGAAAAGGACGAGCTTTACGCCGCCGAGTTTGACGTTCGCGAGGTATATCAGCTCGCTCTTGTTAAGCTTCTGCCGCGTTATCCCGCCGAGCTTTTCACCGAGAGCTATCTGCCTCAGATACTTCGCGAGGCGGCAAACGTTCGCGTTGAGGTGCGTTGCTTTTTTGACGGCTGCAGCTACACGCTCTCGGATAATAAGCTTCAGATAACAGTTCGCTTTCCCGCGCAGAGCATTGAGTTTATAGACAACTCAAACACCCCTGCGCTTATTCAGAACATAATCTTCAGCGAGTTCGGAAAGAGGGTCGAGGTCACGATACTGCCGTCGGGAAGTGTTGAGAGCATTTACGACGAGACCTACTTCCGTGAGCTGGAAAGAATAGACAAAAGCCTTTCGGCAGCCAGCCGAGA
>JAZKZA010000207.1:0-4237 GCA_045612445.1 Eubacteriales bacterium
CGTGAGATCGCGACACACTCTCTTGACCCTCGGATCAAGCTCGTATTTCAGACAGAACCTGGCGCACACAACTCCGTTTATCGCGGCATACATAACGCAAAAGTCCTCGCTGTCGCGCGAGTCGTTGGGGTCTCTCACCACGTCAACGCCTCGGCTCTCAAGAGCCGAAAGCGATCCCGCGCAAACCATATCCTTCTTGTCGACCAACGCCTCGACGTAATGGTCTCCCGCGCCGGTCATACGAACGCTCTTGGGCTCGCCGAGATTTGCCGCCGTGCTGTGCATTACCTCACGAAGCGGACCTCCAACCTTTTCGAAAAGAGCGTTTACCGTGTATATCGTTTTATATATCTCGCTGTTATCGTAGATCTTGATATTGCTTATCGTGACCTTATTGCTCGGGAAAACAAGTCCGTCGCTGAAAACGATAGCCTTCGTGTTCATATACTCGTCGGTAGCTGTCGCACCCAGAACGGCAGAGCCGCGTGTTGCAAGGTCAGACGAGGCGCGAAGCCTCTGCCAGGAAATGCCGAAGGCGCTTGAAAGCGGCGCGGCGAAGGCAAATATCGCAGGAAAGGCACTGACGGCACGTATCGTTTCAAGCTCGGCAACCGTTGAGATTATAGCGACCAGCGCACCCGCCGCCGCCAAAGGCAGAACGGTAAAAAGCATATTTACGGGATATGAGCTTCGGTTGTCACTGCTTCGACGGAAATACCCCTCAACGAAATCTATCCTCTCTGCCGACAAAAGATCTCGGTCTCGCTCGTCGTTGCCGACGACCAAAAGTCCGCTGAGCTGTTTTTCGTCCTTTTTGACTACCATCTCAAAGGTCTGTCTCTGCTGAATAAGGTCAAAAAGCTCTGACATCGCCTCGAAAACGAAGGCGAGAGAGACGGGCAGATTGAAGAGCGCCGCATCGCTTTGAGGAGAAAATACTATTATCATCAGGTTATAGACCAGCATTATGATCAGCGAGAAGGGCAAGAGAACGTTTCCGCTCCTCCTCCTGCCGAGCGCAAACAGTATCCCCTCCGCCACAAAGCGGTAGGATACCGCGGCACAGCCGATCAGCAACACCGACAGTATCAGCGTTCTGAGTGACACGTTGGCAAGCGCACCGAGCTCCATGCCGAAGAGCTTTAGATTTTCAAAGAAAAGAATGGCAAGCGTCAAAACGAGCGTTCCGCAAAGGCGAAGAACGCTTCGCGTTCTCGCTGAACGGTAACGCTTTCGAATAGCGTTAAGGTCGGAACGCGGAGTCAGCTCGTTCCCGGCGTAGGCGTAGGCGTTCACCTCAAGCCTCTCGATCTCGCCGCGAAGCCTCAGCTTTTCCTCGGCGCGACGAACACGTTCGTCGCCGTACTTACCTATAAGTCGGTCTCCGAGACCGAGAGCCACCATAAGATCGAGCTCTCCGTCATCGGATCGACCGCTGACGTCGTCGGTGGGACGCCATTCGCGAAGGTCCTCCTCGTCGGGCAGAACGGCAACGTCCCGCAGCTCCTCAACAGGCTCTTCTTCGACTGCCGGCTCTTCTTCAACTTCAACTGCCGGATCTTCTTCAACTTCAACGGCCGGTTCGGTCAGAAACTCGGGGGGCTGAACGTCCTCCTCAAGCTCGAAATGCGATTCGGTCTCGTCGGTGATGACCGGCTCTTCGTTTATTATTTCTTCAAGCGACTCCTCCTCCGGAAGCTCTACCTTCTCGGGCTCGGGTTCGACCTCAGGTTCTGCCTCGACCTCGGGTTCTGCCTCGATCTCGGGTTCTGCCTCGACCTCAGGTTCTGTGTCCTCTACGAACTCCGACGTATCAAACTCAAACGCCGGCTCTTTCTCCTGCGGAAGGGTGTCGACGTCGGAATAGTAGCGTCTCAGCATCGCCTTGACGTCCTCGTCGGTCATCTCCTTTGCCTTTTTAGTCGCTTTTTCGGGCGCCGTCGGCGTATTCTGTTCGGTCTGCTCCTTCAAAGAAGCCAAAAGCTCGGCTATCTCGCGATCGCTCTCGCTTTTTTTCGTCATCTCGGCACCCCCTTTCGTAAAATGTCGTATTATTTACCCTTACGCTGACCCTCTGCCGCCGCGTACAGTATGACTGCCGCCGCGGTCGAAACGTTCAGCGAGTTTACCTTACCGTACATCGGGATCGACACGGTAAAATCACAGGCATCGCGCACGATCCTTGAAACGCCCTCGCCCTCACTGCCGAAAACTATGGCACAGGGCAGATCGAAGTCGGTCTCGTTATACATAGCTCCCCCTGCCTCGGCGGCAAAGGTCCAGATACCCTTCTTTTTGAGCTGCTCGACCGTCATTGCGATGTTCGAGACCTTGGCAATAGCCAGATGCTCGATAGCTCCCGCCGACGACTTCGAGACGACGGGTGTCAGTCCCGAGTTTCGGCGCTTGGGAATGATAAGTCCGTGCGCACCCGCTCCCTCGGCACATCTTATGACCGCGCCGAGATTATAGGGATCGCAGATACCGTCCGAAATAACTATCAGCGGCTTTTCCCCTCTCTGCTCGGCAATGGCAAGAATATCGTCGACCGAGCAGTATTCCTTCTCGGCAACCATGGCAATGACTCCCTGGTGGTGCATTCCGCCCGACATACGGTCAAGCTTTGCTCTCTCGATCTCAACGACGGGTATTCCTCTCTCCCTCGCCTGAGCGATCAGCACGGTTATAGACCCCTCGCGCTCGCCCTTCTGAACGAAGAGCTTGTCCGGCGTTCTGTCGGTCTTGAGCAGCTCGCGAACGGCGTTTCGTCCGACAACGCAGCCCTCGGAAAGCGCGGGAGTATCATCCTCGTCGCGCTCAAAGCGACGGTCGTTTCTTTCGGGACGACGGTCGTTTCGACGGTCGTTTCGGTTAAATTTCTTATTTTCCATAATTTTTCAGACCTTTTTTCATAAAACTATACTGTAATTATATCATACAAGCTAAAAATAGTAAAGATAAATTCTGAAATTATTGACACCATTTGCACGACATATTGCGGCGTTTGGCGCTGTTTTGAGTGTTTTTTCTCGCATTTTCGGCGTTTTTGAGCAAAACTTGTCCCCTTTTTTGGGAATAAAGCGCGCCCCGTGCGTCAAAACTAAAAAGAAAAAAGGAGACCGTTTATGGATTTTAACAAACAGGACTACCGCCGATTCGCCGACGCCCGCGCCAAGCCCTCGCCCTGTGCCAAGAACTGCGTTCTCGCATTTTTGGTTGGCGGCGCGATATGCACCCTTTCGCAGGGACTGAAAAACGTCTTTTTATACCTCGGATATACCGACGAAAACGCCGGGACGCTGGCGTCGGTCACCCTCGTTTTCCTCGCCGCTCTGCTGACCGGTCTCGGTGTTTTCGATAAGCTGGCAAAGCACGCCGGAGCGGGTACTCTCGTACCGATAACCGGCTTTGCAAATGCCGTCGTCTCCCCCGCTATAGACTCGCGCGCAGAAGGTCTTGTGCTGGGCGTGGGAGCAAAGATATTTACGGTGGCAGGACCGGTACTGCTCTACGGAACGCTCGCCGGCGCTGTCTGGGGAGTCATCTACCGAATACTTTTATATCTCGGAGTAGCCTAAAATCGTTGACACCGCGGCGCGCTTGTGATAAAATATACTCAAAGAGTACGCGGGCAAGTCCCGTAGGATTTTGAGGTGTTTTGATGAACGTCAAAGAAAAGCTTGAGCGCGCCGTAGCGTCGCTTCGGTCGTTGACCGACTTCAAGCCCCGCCTTTTGTTGGTGCTGGGCTCGGGTCTTGGCGGCTTTGCCGAGCGCATGGAGGTCGTTCAGACCATAGATTATGCCGATATCGACGGCTTTCCCGTGTCGGGCGTCAGCGGGCACGCCGGTAAGCTGGTGCTCGGCTACGTCGGTGGAGTTGCCACCGCCGCGATGCAGGGTCGGGTCCACTACTACGAGGGCAACGACATGACCGACGTCGTTCTTCCCCTGCGCACCCTGCGACTTCTCGGTGCTGAAACGATAATACTGACCAACGCCGCCGGCGGCATCAACCAAGAGTTCAACTGCGGCGACCTTATGCTGATCCGTGATCACATCTCATCTCTCGTTCCCTCCCCACTTCGCGGAGAGAACCTTGACTGCCTCGGAACGCGCTTCCCCGATATGACCGCCGTATACGACAAGAGCCTCGGCGAGATCGCCCTGCGCTCGGCAAAGGAGCTGGGTATCGTGCTTCGCGAGGGAGTTTACCTCCAAGCCCCCGGACCGCAGTTC
>JAZKZA010000208.1:0-1811 GCA_045612445.1 Eubacteriales bacterium
CTTCGCCGGCGAGCTCGGCATCTTTGCGGGTATCGTTCTGGTCCTTCTCTTCGCTCTTTTCTTCGTCTATCTCATTCGCATCTCGAAGGACGACGGCGAGCAGACCGAGGACGAAGAGCCCCAAAAGAAGCAGTCGGTCTGGAAGCTTCTGATACTGACGGTAGCGGGTATTGCCGCCATCGTTCTGGGAAGCAACTGCGCCGTTGACGGTGCGACCTTTATCGCTCAGAAGATGGGCATCAGCGATCGCTTTATAGGACTTACGGTCGTCTCGCTCGGAACGTCTCTTCCCGAGCTGGTCACGTCGGTCGTTGCCGGAAAGAAGGGCAACTCGGGTATCGCGATCGGAAACATAGTCGGAAGCAACATCTTCAACATACTCTTCGTTCTGGGAGCGACCTCGCTCATCTGCCCCGTGCCCTACGACCCGAAGTTTATCGTAGACGGCGCGGTCGCCATCGGCGCGGCGGTTATGCTGTTCGTCTGCATACTGCTCAATAAGCAGAAGAAGCTGGGCAGACTTGCCGGCGCGCTCATGCTCACCGGATACGCCGGATACTTTGCGTATCTCGTAATGTTCCAGTAAAAAGGGAGCACGGAATGAAGCTCACGATAGACCGAATAAAAAGTATAACTGTCGGCGCGATAGACGTTGCCGAGCTTGAGGACGGCATACATTTTTACCGCTATACGCCGCGTCAGACCGAGGCGTGGTATGCTCACGCTGACCGTTTCGGCGATCGCTCGTTGCAAACGGCGGGCGTACGTCTTGACTTTGAGACCAACTCAAAGCACTTCGCCTTTGAAGCCTCGCGCGGCAATAAGTTCGAGCTGCTGATCGACGGAGTTCTTCAGCGTCAGTTCGTCAGACGGGAAGGGGAGGCACTGCTCTGCGGTGAGGTCGAGCTTCCGCTCCGAACCTACCCCACCGGAGAGAGCTGCCGTATAACCCTTTACCTGCCGTCGCACAGCCGAGGTGTGCTTACGAGCGTCACGCTGGACGACGGAGCATACGTCAAGCCGATCGAGCATAAGGAGAAGATCCTCTTTATCGGAGACTCGATCACGCAGGGCTGGGACGCGACCTTCGACACCAACTCCTACGCCATCAGAACGACCCGTTTCTTTGATGCTGACTCTGTCGTTCAGGGTATCGGAGGTGCGTTTTATCACGAGGATACCTTCGACGTTATCGACTACGATCCCGACAAGGTCATAGTTGCCTACGGAACGAACGACGCCTTTGCTTTCCCCGAGTACGATGTGATGCGGGGACACGTCACCAAGTTCCTTGATCTGGTAAAGGAGACCTACGGTGACAGACCGGTGTTCGTCATCTCTCCTGTCTGGAGAGGCGACGAGGAGGGCAATTCGATGGACGAGACGTTCGTTGCCAAGCGAGAGATGATCGAGAGGGAGGCTGCGGCGCGCGGCTTTACGGTGCTTTGCGGACTTCAGATGGTCCCGCCGACGCCCGAGCATTACGCCGACAAATATCTCCATCCGAACGACGTTGGCTTTGCCGCCTACGCCGAGCGACTCTGCAAGATACTGTCTGAAAGCAAGTAAACGATACGGAACGCCCACCGTCAACCGACGGTGGGCGTTGTTTTTATCATATAAGCTCAAGCAGGCAGCGGCGGAGAGAGTCGTCCATCTCGAAGGCGTTGATCGCCTCGGCGTCGTCTACGTCGACGTCGCAGAGCTGCTTCCAGAGCTTGCGCTTCAGATCGTAAGAGGTCTGCGCTCTTTCAAGCACCTCGTACATACGCTGCTTGCGGTTATCTCCGATCGCGACGCGAGAAAGCTTT
>JAZKZA010000209.1:0-3233 GCA_045612445.1 Eubacteriales bacterium
ACCACGACCCAACCCCCCCCCGATCCCGAGCCCGAGCCGCAGGCGGCTATAAATGTGATAACGTGGAACATCCAGGGTTCTTATACCGGTAGCGACTATGGATACAGGGAAAACAACGTTAAAACAGTGATCGCCGAGAATCTCGCAGATGTCTATTGTCTGCAGGAGTGCTACGGGTCAGATCCGGATTATGGTTTCTTGGGTCTTGGTTCGCTGAAGAATCCGGACAAGTGCTATTGGAATATAGACAATAAAAAGAATCTGTTTGCTACTATGGCGGGATACACCCTCGTTGAAGAGACCGCAAAAATGACCGATGAGCCCGACGATTTCATTTTCTATAACGCGAATACCGTGACCCTTATTAAGGGTGGCTACTATCGACTTATGAAGAAGAATGACAGCGTTGGAAGCGATAAATCTAAGCACACCCGTTACGTAACTTGGGCGGTGTTTGAGCATAAAGCGACCGGAAAGCAGTTCTTGGTCTTGAACACGCACCTTGACAACAGTACTGCGGCTGTCAGATTAGAGCAGGCAAATAAACTGTTTGCCTTTATCGACTCCAATCTTGCACAGTATAAGAGTCTTCCGATGATCCTCTGCGGAGATATGAATGCCGATTATCAGACCGGAAAGAATTCGAACGGAAGCTATTATCATCCCACCGAGAGCACCTTTAATAAGCTGAATGACGGAACCTATTTCAAGTGGGCAAAAGAGAGAAATGGAGTTCAGTTCGTCGCTGATAATATGCCGAACTTCCATTGGTATTCCGGATATCCCTATACGCTTATCAACAATGCATTTATGAAGGATTTCCCGAATGACGGAACAGCGGAAGATCAAGGATCTAGTATGGATAAGCGTATAATCGACTTCATCTTCGTTTCAGACAATATAACCCCGACCAAGTACAGCGTAATCTATCGCAACTTTTCAACTAAAAAGAATTGCTGGAAATATGCATCCGACCATATGCCGGTCGCTTGCGAAATGAAGTTCTGATAAGCTAAATAAGCAAGCTGTAAATTCGTAAAATTCATCAGAGAGAATACCGAGCTCTTCGGGCTTCTCTCTGATAATTTGCGTGAAGTAAAAAATCTAATAAGGTTATAGGTAAAAAATGAAAAAGAACAAGACGTTTTGCAGAGCCCTTTTGATCTCCTTCTTGGCTCTTGCAATGCTTTTGCCATCGTGTAACGACGTCGTAGCTCCCGAAGGGGACGATACGACGGTTGCCGATACAACAACTGCTGCCGACACGACGGTCGCCGATACCACTACACAAGCAAACGACACAACAACAAGCTCGACCCCGTCTACCGTTACTCCGGAAGGCAATGCCCGTTTAACGGTAGTCACGTATAATATCCAGTCGCAGTATCTCGGCGTAAATTACGGATATCGAGAGAAGAACGTTGCTAAGGTTATCTCCGAGATATGTGCCGACGTATACTGCCTGCAGGAGTGCGGAGAGCAGTGGCTCAACAGTAACGACGCATCGAAGCAATATGACAAGCTGAACCAAACGATGAAGGGATACACGCTCGTTACTCAAACGACGGGTATGACCGACGAGCCCGACGATTTCATCTATTACAACGCAGATACTCTGACACTTATAGACGGCGGTTGGTATCAGCTTATGGACAAAGGAGAGGTCGTTGGCGGCACCAAGTGCAAGCATCCGCGTTACGTGTCCTTTGCGGTGTTTGAGCACAAGGATACCTCCAAGCAGTTCCTCGTTTTGAACACTCATCTTGATAATTCTGGTGAGTCGGTAAGATCGAAGCAGGTCGATATCATGTATGATTATATCGAATCCTCCCTTGCTCAGTATAAGAGCCTGCCCATGATCCTTTGCGGAGATATGAACAGTGATGCGCCGGGAGGTAACTACGACATTGGTGCTGCTTTTAAAAAGATGAACAACGGAACGTACTTCACGTATGCAAAGCAGCGCAGCGGAGTTACCTTCGTTGCAAAGGACAAGCCGAAGTTTAAATATAATTCCGGCTTCGCCTTTACGCTTATAAACCATGCATACAGATGTGAGTTTCCGAATAACAAAACAGCCGAGGACGTTGCACAGTCACGGGGCTTTGGCGGAATGGATAAGAGAATAATTGACTCTATATTCGTTTCAAGCGATATAACCCCGACCAAATACAGCGTAATTTACCGCAACTTCGCCAAGCAAGAAGGCTATTGGAAATACGCATCCGACCATATGCCGGTCGTTTGCGAAATGTATTTGGCACTTGACTGAAATAAAATTTGAAAAACGATAAAATTTTAATAAAACGGAGAAAAAACAATGAACAAGATTGGATTTATCGGATTTGGAGAGATCAACACGCCGGTTGACGTAGTTATCCGCAAGTGCAAGGCTGCAGCCGAGGCGCTCAAGGAGGAGGGACTTGACCTGTATGAGGTCTATCCCGTTGCCGACGATTATGAGGAGACCCAGATAAAGGCAGCTCTCAACAAGCTCGCCGGAACTGATCTCGACGCACTCGTCCTTTGTGTCGCGGGTTGGATACCCACGCACGCAGTTATCAAGATCACCGAGCAGTACCGTCATCTGCCCATGGTCCTTTGGGGACTTTGCGGCTGGTACGAGGGTGACAGACTTGTCACTACTGCAGACCAGGCAGGAACTACCGGTCTTCGCGCAACCTTTGCGGGTCTCGGATATAAGTTCAAGTACGTCTACGACATTATCGGCAAGAAGACCAACAGCGCAAAGGTCGCTTCCTTCTGCCGTGCCGCAAGTGCCGCAAGAAGCCTGCTTTCCGACAAGGTCGGTATGGCGGGATACCGCGATATGCAGCTCTACGGAACTCTTTACGACGGTCTGTCTCTTAAGAAGACCACCGGTGTTGAGATCGAGACCTTCGAGATGCTCGAGATCCAGCAGAAGTATGAAAAGATCACCGAGGAGGCAAAGCGCGAGGTCGTTGAGAACCGCATAAAGAAGTGGAACTTCCTTAAGCCCGGAAAAGAGGAGTCTATGTACCTCGCAGCCGGTTATTACCTTGCAGTTAAGCAGATCGCAGAGGAGCGCGGCTACCGTTCTATCTCGCTCAAGGACGTTGACGGAATGAAGAAGCTCTGCGGCTTCCCGCCCGCCCCCATCTTTATGCTCCTTTCCGAGGACGGCTACACCACCGTTCCCGAAAACGATTCGCTCGGTGCAGTTACCCAGCTTATGATGAACAGACTGACCG
>JAZKZA010000210.1:0-7994 GCA_045612445.1 Eubacteriales bacterium
AGAAATACCACCCCGACGTAAATCCCGGTGATGCGGCGGCAGAAGCAAAGTTCAAGGAAGCGAACGAAGCGTACGCCATTCTCTCCGACCCCGAAAAGCGCTCGGCTTACGACAACTACGGTCACGCCGCCTTTGACGGAACCGGAAACCCTGCCGGAGGGGCGGGCTTTGATGCCTCGGGATTTGATTTCGGAGACCTTGGAGACATCTTCGGAAGCATATTCGGTGGAGGCTTTGGCGGCGGCGGGCGTACCCAGCGCAGAAACGGTCCGGTTCGCGGTGACGACATCGGTCTTCGCGTCGAGCTGACCTTCGAGGAAGCGTTCTTTGGCGTTAAGCGCGAGATCTCGTACAACAGAATACAAAAATGCCCCGACTGCGGCGGCTCCGGCGCAACCAAGGGAACGTCTCCCGAGACCTGTACCGTCTGCGGAGGCAGCGGACAGCGCCGCGTCACCCAGCGTATCGGCGGTATGGCTTTCCAGTCCACCACCACCTGTGACAACTGTCGCGGAAGCGGTAAGGTCATAAAGAATCCCTGCTCCAACTGTCGCGGCACGGGATATATCCGTGTCACCAAAAAGCTCGAGGTCAGCATTCCCGCGGGAATAGAAAACGGTGGAAGAGTTGCTCTGCGCGGTCAGGGTAGCGACGGGCGAAACGGCGGCGCGGCGGGTGATCTCATACTCGTCGTAAGCGTCAGACCCAGCGATATCTTTGAACGCGAGGGAAATAATCTTTATTGCGAGGTTCCCGTTTCGGTAACCGACGCAACACTTGGCGCTGAGATCGACGTTCCGACTATGGACGGTCCGGTCAAGTTCACGATCCCAGAGGGAACGCAACCCGGCACTTCCTTCTCGCTTCGCGGACGCGGAGTTCCCTTCCTTGGGCGGTCTGACAGGTGCGGAGATCTTATCTTCACCGTAAAAGTCGAGATCCCGACCAAGCTGAGTGGAAAGCAAAAGGACCTGCTTCGTCAGTTTGCAGAGAGCTGCGGAACGAGCAATTATCAAAAGCGCGAGAGCTTTTTCAAGCGCTTCAAAAAATAACTGTTTAGGATATGGCTATGGAAAATAATTTTAAGGATTGGACTCAGCTCAAGCTGACCGTTTCAAAGGACGATCTTGACACCGCCGTTGCAATAATGGGTATGATCGACCTCAACCTTCAGGTCGAGGATTACTCCGACATCGATCTCTCCACCTGTTACGGAGATCTGATCGATGAAAGCATTCTCAACGCCGACAAAACGATCGCCTCGGTTTCGGTATATATTCCCGCCGAGCGAAGCACCACCGATGCTATCGCCTTCATTCGCGACCGTCTCTCGGCAGAGAGGCTTGACGGTAAGATAGAGGTCGTCGGTGTCAACGAGGAGGACTGGGCAACGTCCTGGAAGGCGTTCTATCACACGACCCGTATAGGTAAAAGTATGGTCATCGTTCCTATGTGGGAGGAGTACGAGGAGCAGCCCGGCGACGTTATAATCAAGATGGACCCCGGTATGGCGTTCGGAACGGGAACTCACGAGACGACCAGACTTGTCATTGAGCTGCTCGAGCGTTACGTCACTCCCGGTTGCCGTATGCTCGACGTCGGTTGCGGTTCGGGCATCCTTGCCATCTGTGCGTCCAAGCTGGGTGCCGGTATCTGCCGCGCCTACGACATAGACCCCGTTGCCGTTCGCGTCGCTAACGAAAACATCGAGGCGTCGGGTCAGACCAACATAAGCTGTGCGCAGTCCGACCTTCTCCGTCACGTTGATCTTTCGGACGGTCAGTACGATGTTATCACAGCGAACATAGTTTCGGATATTATCATCCGTATGGCTCCCGACGTTGCCGCGTATATGAAGGACGATGCGACGTTGCTCGCCTCGGGAATAATAATCGAGCGTGCCGAGGAGGTAGTATCAGCTCTTGAGGCAAACGGTCTGCGGGTTGTTGACCGCTTGGTCGACAACGGCTGGTGTGCGCTGGTCGTTAAGAAATAACCTTATAAACGTAAAACACCCGACGGATTTTCCGTCGGGTGCTTTTGTTTTATTTTTTATTAAAGCATCTTTGAATAAGCTTTACTATCTCAACGATAGGAATGATCGAAACGGCAAGACCGAAGGCTATACCGTACTCCATAAGATCAAGCTGTGCAAGCTCAAAGGCGTCTGCAAGGAACGGGACCTCGATCACAACGGTGGTAAGGAGCAGCGAAAGAAGTCCTGCACCCCAGAGCCACCAGTTCTGGTTCTTCATCTTGAAGATAGAGCCGTGGAGAGATCTCATGTTGAAGGCGTGGCAGATCTCGCACATTGCAAGAGTCAAAAACGCCATGGAGATTCCAAGCATTTCAGCCGAATACTCGCCTGCGGCGATGGCGGCGTGATGGTAAGCGTCTGCCAGCCAGAATCTACCGATAATATAAGATGCAAAGGTTATCAAAGTAACGAGGATTCCCTGATATGCAACCGCAAAACCAAGTCCTCCGGCAAAAATGCCTTCTTTGGAATCGCGAGGCTTACGCTTCATTATATCGCTTTCGGGCTTTTCCATGCCGAGCGCGAGTGCCGGGAAGCAGTCGGTGATAAGGTTTATCCACAGCAGGTGAACAGCAGCGAATATAGCGGGGCTTTCGGTGACTACGTCGGGCATAACGACGGGAAGCACGAAGGTTGCCATAAGGGTCGCAAAGAAGATCATCAGGACCTCGGAGAGGTTTGACGCCAGCAGGAACTGGATGGCCTTACGGATATTGTCGTATATCTTTCTTCCCTCTCCCGCCGCCGAAACGATGGTTGCAAAGTTATCGTCTGCAAGGATCATATCGGCAACGTTCTTGGTAACGTCAGTTCCCGTGATACCCATTCCAACGCCGATATCGGCGTTCTTGATCGAGGGAGCGTCGTTAACGCCGTCTCCCGTCATAGCGGTGACCATACCCTTCTTCTTCCAAGCGGTAACGATCCTCGTTTTATGCTCGGGCTGGACGCGAGCGTAGACCGAGTACTTCTCAACGGCAGTTTCGAACTCCTCGTCCGAGATGTCGTCAAGCTCAGCTCCGGTGATAGCCTGCGCGGGATCGGTTATGATACCCAGCTCGGTGGCGATCGCAACAGCGGTGTCCTTGTGGTCGCCGGTTATCATTATGGGACGAATACCTGCAGTGCGGCACTCCTCAATAGCAGGCTTGACCTCAGGGCGAACGGGGTCTATCATACCCACGAGTCCAATAAAGCAAAGTCCGTTTTCAAGAGCCTCCGACTCGTAGACCGCGGGCTCTGCCGAAAGGTCCTTCTTGGCGGCGGCAAGCACACGCAGTGCTCGGTCTGCCATAGCCTTGTTCTGTGCAAGTATTTCTGAGCGAACGTCGTCGGTCATCTCAACGATCTGACCGTTGACCATCGCCGACGTACATCTCTTGAGGATCTCGTCGGGAGCGCCCTTGGTGAACTGAATGAGCGAGCCATCGTTCGTCTTGTGAACGGTGGTCATCATCTTTCGCATCGAGTCAAACGGGACTTCGCCGATACGAACGAACTCGTTTTTCTGAACGTTCTTCGAAAGCTCAAGCTTCTCGGCGTAGTTTACGAGCGCACACTCGGTGGGTTCACCGATAGCCGTACCTGCTTCAGTGTCAAACTCGGCGTCCGAGCAAAGCGACATCGCATTTGCAAGCAGCTTTTCGTCGTCTCCGTAGTGATCAACGACCGTCATCTTATTCTGGGTCAAGGTACCGGTCTTGTCGGAGCAGATTATCTGAGTACAACCGAGCGTTTCAACGGCGGTCAGCTTACGGATAATGGCGTTTCGCTTGGACATATTGGTAACGCCGATAGACAAAACGATGGTAACTACGGTTGCAAGTCCTTCGGGAATAGCCGCAACCGCCAGCGAGATCGCGATCATAAATGACGAAAGGATCGGGTCGAAGACCGACTCGTACGAGCCCGTGAAATACGCGCTTCCAAGCTGTACGCCGAAGATAACGACACAAATACCGATAACAAGGTAGGTCAGTATCTTCGAAAGTCCGGCAAGCTTGATCTGAAGAGGAGTCTTACCCTCCTCTGCCTGTGCCAGAGCGTCGGCGATCTTACCCATCTCGGTGTTCATGCCCGTTCCGACAACGACTGCCTTACCGCGTCCGTAAACCACGGTCGAGCCCATATATACCATGTTCTTTCGGTCGCCAAGCGCAACGTCTCCGTTTTCGCCGGCATTCAACGTTTCGACCTTTTTGTCGACCGGAACAGATTCGCCGGTCAGTGCCGCCTCTTCGATCTTCATCGAGGCGCACTCTATGATTCGCGCGTCAGCGGGGACGGCGTCTCCTGCCTCAAGCACGATAATATCTCCAACCACGAGGTCTTCACTTCTGACCGAGATCTGTTTGCCGTCACGAATGACCTTGCTCGTTGCGGCGGCGATCTCCTGAAGCGCCTCTATTGCCTTTTCAGCCTTGCTTTCCTGAAAAACACCAAGAACGGCATTGATCAGAACGACGGCAAGAATGATAACGACGTCTGCCGGAAATTCCCAGTGTCCGCCAAGACCGTTATAGATCTCAACGCCCGCCGAAATGATAGCCGCAACTATAAGAATTATAGTCATAGGCTCAGCAAGCTGCTTCAGGAATCTCATCAGCAGGGGCGTTTTCTTACCTTCCGCAAGCTTATTCTTACCGTTTTCGGCAAGACGGCGTTCTACCTCAGCCGAGGTCAGACCCGCTTCGGCATTACTGCCGACCTTGGACAGTGCCTCTTCGGAACTGTTCAGATAAAACTTCATATATTTCTCCTTAATTTATGAAATACAAAAAAATAAAGACTTCCGCAGACGCTTGGCTGCAAAAGTCTTGCCTTCTCTCGAAAGAACCGATGAACCGGGCTCGTACATAAGCCGTGATGACGAATCATCGGAGGCGCTACAAATGCAACGCTCAGCTACTCCCTTTTTATTACCTATTGTAATGTATTATATCACACAATTCGGTTTTGTCAACAACTATATTTCCAATTCTATCCACCGCTATCCGCTTTTTGCTTTTGATTAAAAAAGACTTCACAATGTATTTACAATTTGATGTTATGATGTGTTGTCCTATTTTATGACTTGTGAGGTTTTTATGGCAACTGAAGCATCACAATCGAATATCGCGCAAGGCAAGCTGCGAAACAGACTTTTCACCGCGCTGACCGTGTGGGGACTGGTGTTCTCGTTGGTTTTTGCATTTGTTTTGAGCCCGCTCATCACCTTTGCAAACAACGACGGAACGATCAACTATCTGCCGGACATACTTGAGCTCGCGCAGTGGATATTTAACCTGTTGACATTCTTCGTTTGCTACGCGCTGACCGTTTTTGCAGTATACCGCTTCGGCGCATCGCAATACTGGGTGTTTATCCTCGTATTTTCGCTGGCAACCGTCGTCAAATATCTTTCAAACGTTGTTTCGGCGTTCTTTGTGTTTGGCGTAGTTCCGTCCGGCGGGGAGCTTTTCGAGCAGATACAGATCGTCATCTTCAACATCTCGGTCGAGCTTTTGCAGTTCGCATTTATCGTCATATCATCGGTCGCGATAATTTCGAGATTCAAAAGGCTTTCCGAGATCGCCGAAAAGGGCGCGAAGAAGATGGGAGTCGATTTCGACAGGCGCAGTAAGGTATTTCCCTTCAAAGCACTTGTATCCGCCAAAAATCCTCTTCAGTATTCGGCGCTTATCGCCGCCTTGATAGTATCGGCATTCATGATAACCAACCGTTTGGTGTACGATTTTTCAATGGGTCTGCCGGTCGACCTTGTCGACGGACTTTGGATGGCCGCCGGATATATTTCCGACATCCTCTTCGGGGTTATCGGATACCTTATTATGATTGTCATTTTCAACCGTTGCGATACACTTGATATCAAATACCGAGTTAAATTCACTCAGAAATAATAAAAAACCGCTCGCAGAGCTCTGCGAGCGGGTTTTTATTTTATAAAACGCATTTAAGAAATTGCTTTGCGCGGTCGGTCTGCGGGTCGTCGAAGAACTCCGAGGGTCTTCCCTCTTCAACTATCTTACCCTCCGACATAAATATTACTCGGTCTGCTACCTCACGGGCAAAGCCCATCTCGTGTGTAACTACGACCATCGTCATACCCTCGTTCGCAAGCTCCTTCATAAGGTCGAGCACCTCGCCGACCATTTCGGGGTCAAGCGCACTCGTCGGCTCATCGAAAAGCATGACCTTGGGGTTCATCGCAAGGGCGCGTACGATAGCTATTCTTTGCTTCTGTCCTCCGGAGAGCTTCGAGGGGTAAACGTTCGCCTTATCCTCAAGTCCGATGCGACGAAGCAAGGACATAGCCGTTTGCTTTGCCTCTTCCTTTATCTGCTTTTTGACGCTCAACGGGGCAAACAAACCGCCCGCCTTTTTTATACGCAGATATACCGGTGCCAGCATTATGTTCTGAAGAACCGTCTTATTGCTGAACAGGTTGAATTGCTGAAAGACCATTCCGATATTTTCACGGTGCTTATTGATATCGACCTTCATATCGGCAAGGTCCTCACCGTCAAAGAATATCGAACCTCCCGTGGGGTCCTCCATACAGTTCAGGCAACGCAAAAAAGTACTCTTTCCGCATCCCGAAGGACCTATGACAACGACCTTTTCGCCGTTACGTATGACGTTATCGATACCGTCCAACGCCTGAACGATTTCTCCGTTATTGTTCTTAAATACCTTTTGGAGGTTTTTGACGACAATGAGCGCGTTTTCGTTGTTAGTGTTCATCTCTCTGCTTCCTCCTTATTTTTCGCTGCGGCGCAGGTGCGCTTCAACCGCCTTGACGATAAGCGTCAGGATCAAAACTATAACGATATACACGACCGCCATAAAGAAATACGGTATGACGTACTCATAGGTTGCATCTCCGATCTCTCTGAAGGACTTGAATATGTCGGTTGCCGTAGCAAAGCTGACTATTGAGGTCTCCTTGACCAACGATATATATTCGTTTCCGAGCGTCGGTATAATGTTTTTTATAGCCTGCGGGATAACGATCTTGAGCATCGTTATAGGGTAGCTGAGTCCCAGCGCACGTCCCGCCTCCATCTGACCGGGGTCGACCGAGAGGATTCCCGAGCGCATTATCTCGGAAACGTATGCTCCGCTGTTCAGACCGAACACAACGACGCAAACGTTTTCAGCCGGCCAGCTCACGCCAAGAACGCCGGGAACGACGTAATAAGCAAGCAGCAGCTGAACGACGAGCGGCGTTCCTCTGAATGCCCCTATGTAAAAATCGCAGATCTTTTGAAAGAATCGCGTGATCCGTTTGTATTTTGGGAGCACCTTGATCGCCGCTATTATAGTTCCGATAACGATACCGATAAGCAGACCGAGCGTTGCGATCATCATTGTTATCCCGAGTCCCTTAAGGAAAACAAGATAACCCTCCTGATCGGCAAAAATGTGCCAAAACTCCGCAAAGCTTTTTTGCCAGTTCATTATTAATATGTCCTTTCTACGCAAAAAACGGGAGGCTGCCGAGCGATCCGGCAGCCTCTCCGGTATTTAACTTAACCGTTTATGGTCTCAACCAGTCTCTTTGCGGGGGCTTCGTCGATGATAACGAAGCTCAGGTTGCCGTTCTGCATATCCTTAACGGCAAGACCGGCATTCGGATAATCCTTGGTCGTAAAGTCGAAGCCGTCAAAGCCCCAGTCCTCGTCACCCTTGGCGTAGAATGCACCGGTAGTTCCGCCCTGAACGCCGCACTTGATATCTGCACCGTAGGCGCTGAGGATAGCCTCAACGTCTGCTGCGGTCTTGCAAGCATCAAAAGCAGTATTGTCAGCCAGAACGACGAGCATCTGCGATGCATCGTAGTAGGAATCGGTGAAATCAACGATCTCTTTTCTCTTCTCGTTGACGGTAAGTCCGGCAGCTGCGATATCGCACTTGCCCTGACCGACCGAGGTACAAACAGCGTCAAAATCCATAT
>JAZKZA010000211.1:0-2199 GCA_045612445.1 Eubacteriales bacterium
GCGCATCTTGGAGCGTGTACTTTGTTGCTCGCTGTGAGCTCGTACGTTTCCTTGGAAATGTATCTAATATCAGCCGCCTTTGCCGTGTCATTGTTTGTGTCGGTAACACTTATGACGCTCATAAGAAAAAGACGCTTCGCGCCGATAGCGGCGTCCTTCAAACGACTTCCTTATGAGTTGATACCCTTTGTGCTGTCAATGTTCGTTCTGGTGCTGGGTCTGAACTATTCGGGCACTACATACCGGATCGCCGGCCTGCTTTTGAAAGGAGACCCAATATATACGGTTGGTATATCGTCGTTTTTGACGTCCAACGTAATAAACAACATACCGATGAGCGTTCTGTTCAGCTCGATACTGTCCTTTACATCGGGATCGCAAGCACACATTCAGAGCGTGTACGCCGCTATAGTGGGCTCAAACATAGGGGCGTTCTTTACACCTGTCGGTGCGCTGGCGGGAATCATGTGGGCGTCGATACTAAAGCGCTTCAACGTCGATTTTTCGTTCAAAAAGTTCATTCTGTATGGGGTCATAGTCGCAATCCCCACGCTGATCGCCGCCCTGCTCGGGCTAACGATAATATTTTAAAAGTAAAAGTTACGTAAAGGAGAAACACCTTGGAATACAGGATATTGGGAAAAACAGAGCTTAAAATCTCCCGCTTGGGATTTGGCGGCATACCGATCCAGAAGATCGACGCCGAAGGCACAAAAAAGCTGATCGGTGAGCTGGTCAAAGAGGGCGTTAATTTTATCGATACTGCGAGAGCTTATACTGTAAGCGAGGAGTTCCTCGGCTTTGCGCTGGAGGGGGTCAGAGACCGTTTCGTTCTTGCTACAAAGAGTATGGCGCGCACCAAGGAAGCGATGGCGAAAGACATTGATGTCAGCCTCAAAAGCCTTCGCACCGATCACATAGACCTTTATCAGATACACAACCCAAATGCAACGGATTTGGAGAAGGTCACCTCACCCGGAGGTGCGCTCGAGGCGTTGCTTGAGGCAAAGGCTTCGGGCAAGATCGGACATATAGGAATAACTCTTCATTCGGTCGATCTGTTCAGACGGGCTATAGAGATGCCTTGGGTCGAGACCGTTATGTTCCCTTACAATATCGTGGAAACGCAAGGCGAGGATCTTATCGCAAAGTGCACCGAAAAAAACATCGGCTTTATTTGTATGAAACCCTTGGCTGGGGGCGCGATCGAGGACGCCACCGTCGCTATGCGGTTTATCGTAAGCAACCCGAACGTGACCGTCGTCATTCCCGGAATGGCAGACATAGCTGAGATCGCGCAAAACGCGTCCGCCGTCTCGAATACAGAGCCTCTGACTGCTGATGAGCAGGACAAGATCGCAAGCATTAAAGAGGCTTTGGGGACAAATTTCTGCCGTCGTTGTAATTACTGCGCCCCCTGCACGGTCGGGATCAGTATTCCGTCAGTATTTCTGTTCGAGGGTTATTACAGCCGTTACGATCTGAAGGACTGGGCTATCAACCGATACTCAACTCTTGCGAAAACGGCTTCCGATTGTATCGGTTGCGGCGTTTGCGAAACCCGTTGCCCGTACGATCTCCCCATTCGCGATATGCTAAAAAAAGCCGCCGAAACGATGGGCAAATAACGGTAACCGCTTTACCGATCAACTAAAAGCATAAAAACAGATATCACCCGTTGCCTTTTATAAGGCAACGGGTGATATGATCTATATAGGATTAATTGTTTCCGGTAATAACGGTAACGTTCTCAAACTCGCTGATACCGTAAATACCCTTACCGTCACGAGCGCCAAAGAGGAAGGTAAACTCGATCAGCTCATTGTGCGTTTCGTCTGCGGCATGATCGCAAGCGGAGATATCAACACCGCCATAACCAAGACCTGCTTCAACGCGCTTGAACTTATATTCGCCCTCGTCGGCATAGCTGGGCTTGCCGTAAGATGCAGATTCACAATAGTGATAGTTTGCCCAATCGCCAAAAATAACCGTAACGTTCTCACAGGTAACGCGAATGGGGTTAGCCTGCGTTCTGCCGTCAACGACCTCATAGTCACGAACGTCTCCAACAAGCATACCTGCCATGCGGTAGGTAGCCCTTGGGGGATTAACAATTTGACAAATTGGAATTTGACGGTTCATTTAACTGCTTTTATGGTATAAGTTGCACCCCAATTATTTAACACTTCAATTGATGAA
>JAZKZA010000212.1:0-8193 GCA_045612445.1 Eubacteriales bacterium
AAGTTTTTTCTTTTCGGATCAAAAACTCAGCTGATATAGGTTTTCGCGTCCGCGTTTGCCGATCTGTCTAACCAAGTCAAGCTCGCGAAGCACGTAAAGGCCTGCCGTTGAGCGCTTTTGGTCGAGCTTCGACGCCTTCGAGAATTCCTTTAGAGTAAACTCCTCGGGCAGCTCGGGCAGAAAAACGGCGTAATCCTCTCGGCTTTCAAGAAGATATTCGGCAACCAGACCGGTCGGTATACGGTCCTTGCGGCTCGAGCCGCGCTTTCCGCCATTGCCCCAACCGTCGAGGTTTCGGTATTCTTCCATATCTATCAGCAATATCAGTATCTTCAGGCGCGGATTTCCGAGAAAATCCCGTATCTTGACCAGCTCGTGAAGTCCGTCGTGCGGGCGACCCGTCTTTGGACTTTTTCTGCCCTCGCTTCTCTCTCCCGTTTTGGGGTCGACCCAGTAAAGCATCTTTCTGTGGGGCAGGGGGAGAACGACGGTGACAGGGGCGATATCCAGCAGATCGGGCAGCTTTCTTCGGAGCTTTTCGTAGCTTCGTGTCTGTATCTCTATGATGCCGTCGTCGTTAAAAATGTCGGCCACCCAAGCCCCGACCTTGACCTCACGGCATTCGGCGTTCGGCTCAAGATATTGCTTTATAACGGCGTGCAAGACCTTTTCACCCAGCGTACCGATGCCGCCGTCCCGCGTGACGTGTTCGGTCGCCGCCAAAAACGCCGCCTTATTCTGATCCAAGCTCGAGGTACGAGTCATAGTATTTCTCCTGAAAATGCAGTGCGGCACGGATCTCGTCGTGGCTGTAGCTCATTCCATCGGGGGCGGCTACCAGCTTGTCCTCAACGTCGTCTCGGCGGTAAACTATTGCGATTATACGACCGCGAAAGCGTTCGACGGGCTCGGTCGGTCCGAGAACGTAGACGTCAAGCTCCTCGCCGTCGCCACCGAGCACGCCGGGTATATATCCGTAATTTATGGGATAGACGAGCGTCTTTTCTCCCTTTGTGTGAACGTATCCGATCGGTCGGTCTATCTCGACGTCAACCGTTTTTCCAAGAAAGGGGCGAACGAGCGCGTCCCGTTCAAGTCGTGTCATCATACAGCGTCCCTCCTCGTTAATGTATAGTAAGATTATAACACATAAGCGCGCCGATTGCAACGCCAATATCTTGACTTTTCGGGTGTTATGCTATATAATTATGTCAGTTAGAACACTCTGAAAGGAGCTCTATGAAAATTCAACTTGTTGCAACCTGTATGTTCGGTCTCGAGCGCTTTCTCGGGGAGGAGATCGAGGCTCTTGGCTGTCGCCGTCTTGAGACTATTGACGGACGTATCGTCTTTGAAGGCGAGCTTGCCGACGTAGCCCGTGCCAACATAAACCTGAGATGTGCCGAGCGAGTTCTGGTCAAGATCGGCTCTTTCGAGGCGAGGACCTTTACCGAGCTCTTCGACGGCACGAAGGCTCTGCCGTGGGAGGACTATATCGGATCGGAGGACGCCTTCCCGGTCAAGGGACATTCTGTCAAGAGTACGCTTTTTTCGGTCTCGGACTGTCAGAGCATCGTAAAAAAGGCGATAGTGGACAGGCTTTCGTCTAATTACGGCGTTTCGTGGTTTCAGGAGAGCGGGACTGTATATCAAATAGAGTTTTTCATTATCAAGGATCTTGTTACCGTTATGATCGACACCTCGGGAATGGGGCTTCATAAGCGAGGCTACCGTCCTGCGGCGGGCGCTGCCCCCCTTCGTGAAACGTTGGCGGCAGCTCTTGCATATAACTCTCGCCCGAGAGACAACGTGCTGCTTTGGGATCCCTTCTGCGGATCGGGAACTATTCCGATCGAAACCGCGATGATAATGACCAAGCGCGCACCGGGTATGAACCGTTCGTTTGCCGCCGAGGCGTACGACTTTTTGCCGCACGGCATCTGGAAGGACGCCCGCGAGGAGGCTCGTGCCGCTATTGATGACAGCGTTTCGTTTGAGGCGTGGGGCTCGGATGTTGACCGTGAGGTCCTCGGCTTCGCGGAGGAGAATGCCAAGCGCGCCGGCGTTAGTGACCGTATACGCTTTTTTCATCACGATGCCAGACGTGTTCAAAAGCCGGAGGGACGGAGGGGAACTATCATCTGTAACCCGCCTTACGGTGAGCGAATGATGACGAGACAGCAGGTCGAATCTCTTTACCGTGATATCGGGCGTGCGTTTGATGCGATGTCTCCCTGGCAGGTGTATATACTTTCGTCCTGCGAGGGATTTGAGCGACTTTACGGCAAGCGCGCCGACAAGGTCAGAAAGCTTTATAACGGTATGATCCCCTGTAATCTGTATCAGTATTTTAAGAACAATAACAAATGAGACGAACCGGTCTGCTCAGGCAGGCCGGTTTATTATTCCCCTGAGCCATTTGCCGTCCTCGGCGTCGAATGCGTGCGTTAGCTTCAAAAGCAAAATATATAATAGAGCTGAGGCGGCAACGTGAAGGATCAGCGTTATCGGCTCGGGAAGAGTAACGGGAACTCGTGAAAAAACAATTTTTGCGGCAGAGCTTGCACCCACGATGCAGATAAGTGGCTTTACCACCCAATGAAAGAGCCGCGGTCTCATACCCGAAAGGTTCAGCATACGAACGGCGCTGAGCCCGAAGTTTACGATCTCCATTATTATTATAACGAAGACGTATCCGGCAATTCCGTAGTGAGGCACAAGCAGCCAGACCAGAAGAGTGGACGCCGCCGCGTCAACTATATTGACCGTCATTGAATATAATTGCTGACCAAGTCCCTTGAGGAGCGCGTCGGTCGTGTGGTCGAGATACATTATAGGGATCAGCGGAGCGAGAAGGGATATGTATCTTCCTGCCTCGGAGGAGGAATAAAGCACCGACCCGAGCTCGCCCGAAAAGCAGATGAGTATTCCCGAAACGCCGATAGAAAAGAGCAGAGAGAACTGCCAGACGCGACCGGCAATATAGCGGATACGGTTTTCGTGTCCGCGTGCCAGGCAGTCGGATATCTCGGGAACGGTCATCCCCGCAAACGATGATATCAGAGCCATCGGGAAGGTCACGACAGGCAGCGCCATACCGGAAAGCGTTCCGTACACTGCTAAGGCACGCTCGTGCGAGTTTCCGTTCTTTTTGAGTCCTATCGGTATAAGAGCGTGCTCGACCGATAGAAGTCCCGAGCGAACGTACGCCGAAAAAGCGACAGGTAACGCGATGCCCAAAAGATTTTTCGCGACCTCGTTTCCGTTGACTTCTTTTCCGGATCTCAGGAGATGACGCCTTTTGTCGGCTAAAAACATTCCGCTCATAACAAAAAAAGAAAACAACTCGGAGATCACTCCGCCTAGCACGAGCGATATACAGGCGTTTTCAATTCCGCTCGGCAGTACGCAGAGCAGAAGAAAAACGGTAACACCTATCTTCAACGCCTGCTCGAGCATCTGAGATGCGGCATTCTTGACCACGCGACGAACGGCGGTGAAGTATCCGTTGATGGCGGAGCACAGTGCGATAAGCGGCAAGGTCGCCGACATCAGTCGAAGCGGTATCACGGTGCGAACGTCTCCCAGCCACCGTACACCGATAGGCTCGGCAAGGGTCAGGAGAAGTATCATTGAAAGGGAACCGAAAAAGAGGGAGTAGGAAAGACAGCGCCTCATAACGGCACGAACTCTGGAGTGGTCGTCGTGTCCTAATGCCTCGGCTACCATCCTGGTCACGGCAAGCGAGATGCCTGACGTTGCAAGGGTCAAGGCAAAGCCGTAAACTCCCGAGATCAGCGTAAAAAGTCCTATTGCCTCGGGACCCACTCGGTTTGATAGCCAGACGCTAAATCCGAGAGAAACCGCTCTCATGGCAAGAGAGGTCAGGGTCAATAGCGAGGCATTGTATAAGAATCGTTTCAAACGGCTCATCACATTATCCTTTTTTGCTGTTTTTATAGTAAATGATATGAGAAACAAGTGTGGAATAGAATTTTCGGGAAAGATATGTTTGCCTTTGGTATGAGACACAAAAACTGCCCCAAAAAATATTTTTGAAATCGCAAAATACTACTTGACAAGCCGAGCGCTTTGCATTATTATATACGCGAGGAAGATCCTCAAGTATTTACAAGGAGGTTGTTTATGAATACTGTTTACACTTGCGAGCTTTGCGGATACGAATACGATCCCAAGGTCGGCGATCCGGATAACGGAATTGAACCCGGAACCGAGTTTGACGAGCTGCCCGCTGATTGGGTCTGCCCCCTTTGCGGAGCATCTAAGGAAGACTTCGAGGCACAGAAGACTGTGGGCTAACTAAAATATATAAAAAATCGGCTTGGGGCGTGGCCCCGAGCCGATTTTATTTTTTTATTTGCGAGAGAAGAACGTCACGTTTATTTTCAAAACGACCGTTTATCACGCCGTCGAGCAGCTCGTTGAGAAGCTGACCGACCTCGCGGCCTCGGTAACCAAGCGCGATTAGGTCGTCTCCATTAACGGCGAGCTTTTTGAGTGAGAGGCAGGCGTCTGCTTCAAGAAGTCTGTTGGCTATGGCTTCTATTTCATTGATGCCCGAGGTGTCGCGATTGTCGGGCGCGCAGGCGAGACGGTCGGCACGATATAGCTTGACGTAGCGATCGAATGAAGCTTTATCGTGCGATGTGAGAAAGCGACGAACCGACCGTTCGGTAGGCTCAATCTGACGGCAATGCTCCGATATCAAGCGCACGACCTGTTCGCGGGTGGCGTTGTCGGTGTGAAAACGGCGGAATATCGCGTCGGTGATCTCGGCACTGCGCTCGGCGTGACCGTAAAAGTGTGCTCCGTTTTGATCGAAGGTCTGCGTTTCGGGCTTTCCGATATCGTGGAAAAACGCCGCAAGTCGCAGTACGGTATCGCTACGGTCGCAATTATCCAAAACGCGCAGAGTGTGCTCGTAAACGTCGTAGCAGTGATGACGGGTCTTTTGATCAAATCCGACCATCGGTAGGATCTCGGGAATTATGTTGCCAAGCACCTCGGTATAATCCCGAAGGATACGGGAGGCGTCAACTCCGCGGATCAGCTTTGAAAACTCGATCCAAAGACGCTCTACGGCTATGTTTTTGAGAAGTGGGCTGCAACGGCGTATGCTGTCAGCCGTTTCCTTTTCTATTGAAAATCCGAGAACTGACGAAAAGCGAAGGGCCCGCATTATACGAAGTCCGTCCTCGTTAAAGCGACGGTCGGGTTCTCCAACGGCACGGATGACCTTGCTGTTCAGATCGTCAACTCCGCCGAAGAGGTCAACGAGACCTCGTTTCGCGGAATACGCCATTGCGTTGACGGTGAAATCGCGTCGAGAAAGGTCGTCGGCTATATCTCTTGAAAAGCTGACGCTTTCGGGGCGGCGGTTATCACGGTACTCGCCGTCGGTGCGGAAGGTGGTTATCTCAAGCGGCTCGTCTCCGATCAGAACTGTCAGCGTTCCGTGCTTGATGCCGGTGGGAATGACTCGGTATCCCGAGAAGACCGAGAGCATCTCGTCGGGTGTGGCGGAGGTGGTAAGGTCGTAGTCGTGCGGCTCGATTCCCATAAGCGCATCGCGAACGCAACCGCCCACGATCAGGCACTCAAATCCTGCCTCCTCAAGCAGAGCGATCGCTTTTTTTACGTTGCTCGGAAGCTCTATTTTAACTTTCATTTGGCATTCCTCACGAACATTCTTGCAACGAGCGTGCGTTTGACCTTCATAGCGCCCTTGGGGCAGAACTCCTGACAGCAGAAGCAACGAATACAACTATGACGGTCGATAACGGCAACGCCGTTTTTGATCTTGATGGCTTTCGGGGGGCAGATGTTCTTGCAAACACCGCAACCGATGCAGCCCTTCTTTTCAACCTTGGGCTTTGAGCGCAGAAATACACCTGCGAGTCGGCTGACGAGTCGTCCAAAGACGCCGCCGCCGAGAAGCTGACCGAACTCGAGCGTAGAGTGGGTCGTTATGTTTTGATAATCCGGAATTATAAAGCGCTCGTACCCCTCGCTTACGTCGACGCCGTCGATCTCGGCGGGAGCAAGGCCGCGGAGATACGCCGCTTCAAGTGTCGGTACGTTGTCGCGAGTTAAACCGACAAGACGTGCTGCCGTCAGATCGAGCAGATACGGAGATGAGGACGCCAATATCGCGCCTATCGTTCGAGGAGTGCCTGCCGTCGGTCCGTTGCCCTCCATGCCGATAACGGCATCGCAGAGGCAAAGACGAAGCTTTGGCTTGAAATATTCGTTCAGATCGACCAGCATGTCGGCAAAATCCGCGTGGCTTGGGAAGCGGTAGTGATACTCGGGCTTCATAGTGCCCGGAATTACGCCGAACATATTTTTGACCGCGCAGGAAAGGCTCATCATTCCGTGAGATTTCAGCTTGCAGAAGTTTATGATTGCGTCGGCGTCGTCGAGATATGATGTGTAAGAGAAGGACCGAGCCTGCTTTGCTTCGGGGAAGCTCGCCTCGGACTGACCGAAATCATAGTTAAGTCGACCGCCAAAGCGCTCTATGTCGCGCATTCCGGTCACCGAATAAACTCGACCAACGAAGGCGTGGTTGTAAAGCCCGCCGGGACTGTCTCCGACGACGACCGTAGCACCGCGCTCGACAAGAAGTCGGGTCAGCTCGCAAAGCAGAGCGGGGTGAGTGGTGGCGGCGCGGTCGGGCGGGAGATAGGAAACGAGATTTGCCTTGATGGCTATCTTCATTCCGGGCGTGACCCAATCGAGACCAATCGTCTCGTCGAGTACAGCTTTAAGCGCGGAGCTTACGTTTTCGTTGCCGTAATCCTCGCAGGCAACGACAGCAACCTGGCTCATCAAAGCATCTCCTTTCGTGTGAAAATATAATATGAAGTAATTATACCACACCCATGCGATGATTTCAAGAGCCGAGAAATTAAAAAACATCTTGAGGTCTCAGACTTTCAAATTCCGCAACGTCCTCAAGAGCGTTAATGAGTAAACGACGAGTCAACTCAAACTCATCGTAGGCGCTGACCTCGGCGTAAAAGCAAAGTCGGTCGGTCAGATCGGTTATGCAGTCAAGCTTTGAAAGTGTGCACGAGAAGCTAACGAAGTCGCGCTTCGACTCCCATTCTCGAGATAATGCTCGAGTCAAGGAAAGGCAGAGGGGGTCTTCAACCGACGGCAGGGAAACGGTTTTTTCGATCAACTCGGAAGATATGGCGTTTACGGCAAAGTAATTGCAGATGATGAGAGTGAGAAGCAGGGAGAAGAGAATAACGGCAAAGATAAAGGTCTTCATTTGTTGTTTTCCTTTAATATAAGAGTGAGGTCACCGGCGTCGTTGTATAAAAGCAAAAAAACGTCGGAGGAGGAGCAACGCTTGCCCTTGAGGTAAAGGTCGAGCTGCTCACGAGTGAACCCGATGCGAGACATTCCGTGAGTGTCAATTCGCCCGTCGGAGATCAGAATATGATCAGTTCCCGACTCCGGAATGGTAAGGCCGATCTGAGATGAGGTCGGCTGACGGCACGCGCTTCGCGGAACTATTGATAACTGTCCGTTTTCTTCAAGAATAGCGTAGTATACCTCGTTTATGTCAAAAACTCCGGCTTGACGTAGCCCGCAGATGAACTCTTCGTTTGATATTCGCAGTCGACGAAGCTCGCACTGCTGCAAAACACCTCTGTCAATAATGAAGTTGGGAGAGGGGGTCAGTATGCGCTTTAGGGCGGGTATCTTTATCAGTAATATGGAGATGAAGACCTCAAGCGATAAAAGGGTTATTATCGGAATGACGGCAAACATCACGGGTATTTCGTGATTGGTTATTGGAAGTGATGCGATCTCAGAAAGAAGCAGCGTTGTGACGAGGTCGGACATCTCAAGCTCACCGATCTGACGCTTGCCCATAAGACGCATACAGACAAGTAAAAGGAGATATATAACTATCGTACGAAAGAAAATGGCAACCATATTTATAAAAGCTTCCTTTCTCCGGTGTGTGTCAGATAAAAACGATTGTGGGATTTTTTAGTTTATGGTGTCCAAACGGCGTGTGTTTTATGCTAAATTGACAAAAAGGCAAAAAAACGTAAAAAAAACAAAAAAAGTAGAAAAAAGTGCTTGACAAGGGGGTAAGGAGTGTGATATAATATGCAAGCTGTCGCGGCGAGGGAACGTCGAGAACAGCGA
>JAZKZA010000213.1:0-4205 GCA_045612445.1 Eubacteriales bacterium
TATAGTACCGGTGTTTACGTGCTTGTATTTTTGACGCAGGAACTTGATTATAATGTCAGCTCCTCCGGTCGAAGATCCAATTCGGAACACAAGACCGATACCGATAGCCGAGAGAACGCCGCCGGCAAATGCCGCAAGCAAAGGATTCTGCGTTATGATCGGCTGACCTCCCGTGATTTTTGCAAGCATATCGGTCGCCGCGGTATAGACGCTGATGGTATAAAGCGTTGAGAAAAAGAAAGACTTTCCGAACTTTATCAAGGCAAAAAACATCAACGGTATGTTGAACACAAAGATGATAAGACCGGTTGAGATTCCGGTCAGATTGTTGATTATGATGGCAATACCCGAAACACCTCCGGGAGCGAGCGCCAATGGGTTCAAAAACAGAGAGATAGCAACCGCATAAAGCAATGCGCTGAAGGTCATTACAATTATCTTTGAAAGTATTAATGTAAGCTTTTTCATAGTTCCTCTTTGACGATTTTGATCTGTATGTAAGGTTTCATCACAACATATATTATATAACATTTCGACAAAAATATCTATCATATTTTGAAAAAAATCCCGAGAAATTTTCAAGCGGTGATATATTGCAAAGATGGATTGACGAAACGCATCTTTTGTGGTAAAATATAGACACAATTATATGGAGGAACAAGACCTTGACTCAGCAGATGATCGAAAACAAAGACAGATTTATTTCTGTTTTCAAAGAAAATATAAAGAGAGACGGATCGGAGAGACTTCTTGAGTGGCTCTGCTCGTCAAAGTGCAATTTCTTTACGGCAGCGGACGCCAAAGGGAACGAGGGTGGCTTAGTTGCCCACTCACTCCGTGTCTACGATCTTCTTTGCGATTATTTGAAGAACACCGAGATCGGAAAAGGCCTACGTGACCGTATGGGACGAGAGTTTACCTGTGAGAGCATCGCGATCGTCGGACTTCTCCACGATATCTGTAATATAAAGACCTACCGCAAGGAGGGGGACGCGTTTGTGGAAGACGTTGTTCCTTACGGTGCGGCGGAAAAATCGGTATATATGATATCAGGATTCATGAGACTTTCTGACGACGAGGCGTTCGCAATTCGTTATCACAAGGGATTTTCAGCAGGGGCGACCGATGATCGCAAGACTATCGGAAGCGCGCTTGAGAAGTTCAGCTTGGCGTATGTAATGAGCGTCGTTGATATGGCGGCGTCGTTCTTTGGATAAAAAGCAAGCACGGACAGCGGTAGCTGTCCGTGCTTGCTTTTTATTGTTTTTTGCATCCCATAGGGCAGGAGGAGCAGGAGCAGCAGCAAGATATCTGTCCTGTTTTTTTGTTTCGTATACGACGCTTTATGAGAAAAGCGACGACGACCAAAAGCCAAGCCCCGAGAGCCGTGAGTATTAAAATATCGGGTATTGATAGCATAAGTGACTCCTTAAACAAGCAGCGATCCGATCTGGAATATCAAGGCGGCAAAGCCCCAGGCAACTACACATTGGAGAATGACGGTTGCGACAGTCAAAACGGTCGAATTAAGTTCGCGACGGATGGCGGCAACGGCGGCAACGCAGGGAGTGTAGAGCAGGGTGAAGATCAAAAAGCTGGCGGCAGAGAGCGGGGTAAACACGGCTTGAAGAGCCGCGGCATTGACCTCTGCACCAACCCCCGTAAGAACGCCGAGAGTACTAATGACAGCTTCTTTAGCGGTAAATCCGGAGATCAGAGAGGTTACGGCGCGCCAATCACCGAAGCCACAGGGCTCGAAGATAGGTGCGAGCAGCTTTCCGATAGCGGCAAGCATACTGTCGGCACTGTCGGAGACCGGGTTGAACCTCACGTCAAAGCTACTGAAGAACCAGATGACGACTGTTGCGACGAATATAACGGTAAACGCCTTTTTGATAAAATCCTTTGCCTTTTCCCAAAGCAACAGACAAACGCTCTTGGGCGAGGGGAGTCTGTAGTCGGGAAGCTCCATAACGAAGGGTATGGGCTTGCCGCGGAAGGCGGTCGACTTGAATATCAAAGCGATAAGTATTCCGACCAATATTCCGGAGAAATACAGTGCGAACATGACCAGCGCGGCGTACTGCGGGAAGAATGCGCTTGCGAAAACGGCATAGATCGGTATTTTTGCCGAGCAGCTCATATATGGTGTGAGCAGTATGGTCATTTTTCGGTCACGCTCGGAGGAGAGGGTTCGGGTGGACATGACCGCGGGAACGGTACAGCCAAAGCCTATGAGCATCGGTACGATACTCTTTCCGGAAAGTCCGATCTTGCGGAGCAGCTTATCCATAACGAATGCAACTCGCGCCATATACCCCGTGTCCTCAAGCACCGAGAGGAAGAAGAAAAGAACGATTATAAGGGGGAGGAAGGAAAGAACGCTTCCGATACCTGCAAAAACTCCGTCAATAACGAGGCTTCGTACGATCTCGTTAGTTCCGAACGAAACGAGCCACTGATCAACTACGTCGGTCAGTGCTGAAATTCCCATCTCAAGAAGATCGGAAAGAGCCGTTCCAATAACCCCGAAGGTCAGCCAGAAAATTAGAAGCATAACTCCGGCAAAAACAGGAAGAGCAGTGTACTTACCTGTCAGTATCCGGTCTATCTTGTTACTGCGACGTCTTTCACGGGTCTCCTCGCCGGTAGTTTTTACCGCTTCGGCGCAGACCTTTTCTATAAAATTATAACGCATCAGAGCGAGTGCGGCGTTGGCGTCAAGTCCGGTCTCGTTCTCCATTTCGGCAACACTATGCTCGATAGTTTCGCGTTCGTTTTGGTTGAGCGAGAGCTTCTCAAAAAAGCTTTCATCACCCTCGATGACCTTGGTGGCACAAAAACGAGCCGAAACACCGATGGCAGCGGCGTGGTCCTCGACAAGATGGTATACCGCGTGTATGCAGCGGTGCACGGGACCTACGGGACAAAAGTCGAAAACCTTAGGCGCGATCCTTTTTGAGGCAACCTCGTGAGCCTTGCTTATAAGCTCAGAAACGCCTTCGTTTTTTGCGGCGCTGATCGGTACTACCGGAACACCTAACGCCACACTCAGCTTTTTGGTGTCGACGGATCCGCCATTTGCACGAACCTCGTCCATAAGATTGAGCGCAATGACGGTAGGGATTCGAAGAGTCAGAAGCTGAAGCGTCAGATAGAGATTTCGTCCGAGATTTGTGGCGTCAACTATATTTATAATAGCTTCGGGCTTTGAATCGAGTATGAAATCGCGAGTTATTATTTCCTCGTCCGAATAAGGACGGATCGAATATATACCGGGAAGGTCAACGACTGTGCAATCCTTAAGACCGCGAACACTGCCGGACTTGCCCTCAACGGTGACTCCGGGGAAGTTGCCAACGTGCTGATTAGAACCGGTGAGCGCGTTGAAAAGTGTTGTCTTTCCGCAGTTCTGGTTACCAACGAGAGCAAACGTCATTTTACCGTATCCTCCTCAACCGTGATCATTTCGGCGTCGGCAAGGCGCATAGTAAGCGAATAGCCGCGCAAAGAGAGCTGAATGGGGTCACCAAGAGGTGCCGCCTTACTGACCGTAACGCGTGTGCCGGGTATTATTCCCATATCCAGAAAGCGCAAACGAAGCGCCCCCTCGCCGCCAACCGTTTTGACAACGGCACTGCTTCCTATTCGTATATCCTTAAGTGTCATAGCTCCTCCTCGGAATTTTTTGCAAAGCGCAAAGTTAGCATTGGCTAACTCGATGAGAATATGATACTATAAATTGTCTGATTTGTCAATGATTTTTTGTAATTTTCTGCCGAATCGTTGCTTTGCACAAAACCAAAAGAGGGAGTTTTTTTGCCGGTTGGAGATAATGACGAAGAAAAACAAAGCGGTTGCCCGCAGGGCAACCGCTTTGTTATGTTAATATAATTAGTTGAGCTCAGCGAAGTACTTGATAGTACGAACCATCTGGCTGGTGTAGCTGTTCTCGTTGTCGTACCACGAAACGACCTGTACCTGGTAGGTGTCGTCGTCGATCTTGGCAACCATGGTCTGGGTTGCACCGAAGAGCGAGCCGTAGCGGATACCGACGATGTCGGACGAAACGAGCTCTTCCTCGGTGTAACCGAAGGACTCAGTAGCAGCAGCCTTCATAGCGGCGTTGATGCCGTCCTTGGTGATGTTCTGACCCTTAACAACGGCAACCAGAATGGTGGTTGAACCGGTGCAGGTGGGAACAC
>JAZKZA010000214.1:0-5840 GCA_045612445.1 Eubacteriales bacterium
TGGCCTCCGACTTTGCTTTCTTTGACGCCGAGCCCGAGAGCATGACGGCAGAAGAGAGGTTGAGCCATCTCGACCGAATATTGACTATGGCTTACAAAATGACGATCTCGGCGTTGGTTGCTGAATCGTGTTGTATAAACCCCGATACCCTTGAGGCTTACAACGAGCTTGCTTGCGGGGCAAATAAAAACTGAATGGAGAAAAGATATGGAAGAGAATAAAGAAATGATGACAAACGAGGACGTAAAGTCGCTGGTCGACGTTGAGTCTGCCGAGCTGGCGCAGTTTATTGCCGACGTTCTGTATTCGAAGAAGGCGCACGACATCTCGGTCATCGAGGTCGGTCAGAAGACCATCATCGCCGAGCAGTTCGTTATCTGCACCGGTGGCTCGAGCACGCAGGTGCGCGCTCTGACCGACGAGGTCGAGTACAAGACCGGGCTCGGCGGAGTATCCCCGCTTCGCGTTGAGGGAAGGGGAAACAACGCGTGGGTCATTCTGGACTACGGCAACGTTATAGTTCACGTCTTCAGCCGCGAGGCAAGACAGTTCTACAATCTCGAAAACCTTTACAAAGAGTAAGAAAAGCACCGACGGACATCTCCGTCGGTGCTTTTCTTCTTATGAAATAAAAACTGGGACCGTTCAGACGAACAGTCCCACATTTTTATTTGTACTTGCGCTTTCTGGCGGCTTCCGATTTCTTCTTACGCTTTACGCTGGGTTTCTCGTAATGCTCTCTTTTGCGAAGCTCGGTAAGGGTACCGTCTCTGGCGGTCTGACGCTTGAAGCGACGAAGTGCGCTGTCAAGAGATTCGCCCTCTCTGACCTTGATTTCTGCCATGTTCTTTTTCCCTCCCCTCACATAGTTCGAATGGGTGCTTTTTACGGCACGAACTGTATTATACTATATATTTCCCGACTTGTCAATAGAAATAGCCGAAAAATAATTAAAAAACAGTTATATCGTAGCTTTTACGAGCAAAACTCGTTGTAGATCGCGCGGATAGCCGCCTCGTAGTCGCGCTCGTCAACGCCGATAATGATATTCAGCTCGCTTGAGCCCTGGTCGATCATCTTGATGTTGATGTTGGCGTCCGAAACCGCACCGAAGACTCTTGCGGCAACGCCCTTCGATTTGATCATACCGCGTCCGACGACGGCGATGAGAGCAACGTTATCCTCGACGGTAAGAACGCTCGGCTTGGCGCGGCGCTGGATCGAGTTCATAAGACGCTCACGGCAAGATTCGATCTGCGAGGTCTGGAAAACGACGCTGAGCGTGTCGATACCGGTCGGCAGATGCTCGATGTTGACCTCGTAGTCCTCAAAAAGCTCCATGATACGTCTACCAAAGCCCAGCTTGGCGTTCATCATCTCGGCCTCAAGCGTGATGATCGAAAATCCGCGACGCCCTGCGATACCGGTTATGATGCGGTCACGGTCAACCGACGTTGCCGAGTCGACGATCATCGTTCCGGGGGCAGAGGGGTCGTTGGTGTTCTTGATGTTTATCGGAATGTTCGCGATGCGGACGGGGAAGATCGCCTCGTCGTGCAGAACGGTGGCTCCCATGTAGGAAAGCTCACGAAGCTCGCGGTAGGTAACGGTGTCGATCGACTTGGGATTGTGAACGATACGGGGGTCTGCCGTCATAAAGCCCGAAACGTCGGTCCAGTTCTCGTAAAGATCGGCGTCGGCGGCGCGGGCAACGATAGAACCGGTGATATCCGAGCCTCCGCGTGAGAAGGTCTTGATCGTACCGTTCGGCATAATGCCGTAAAAGCCGGGGATAACGGCGTACTCGTGGTTAGCCAGCTCCTCGCGCATAGCCTTGTCGGTAGCCTCCTCGTCAAAGCTTCCGTCCTCGCGGAAGAAGACGACGTTTTCGGCATCAATGAAGTCAAAGCCGAGGTACTTTGCGAGAATGAGACCGTTGAGGTACTCTCCGCGCGAGGCGGCGAAGTCGCGACCTGAACGGTGGAGCATTGCGTTCTTGATGTAGAGCAGCTCGCCCGAAATATCGAAGTCGAGCCCGAGCTCGGTGATTATAGAGTTATAACGGTCGCAGATGACGGCGTACGCCTCATCGATGCTTTCGTGGTTACGAACAAGGTCGTAGCAGCCGTAGAGCAGGTCGGTGACCTTAGTGTCCTCCGAAAATCTCTTTCCGGGGGCGGACGGCACGACGTAGCGACGAGCGGGGTCTGCCTTTACGATCGAGGCGACCTGACGAAAATGGGCGGCGTCGGCAAGTGAGCTTCCGCCGAATTTAACTATTTTGACTGACATAACGGTTTATCTGACTTCGCGCTTGCGAAGCTCCTTTCGTAGTTGCGTAGATGGTCTGCTTACTTCTTGATGCGGCGCGCCTCAAGGTAGTAGCGCTTATCGCGGGCGTGGCCCATCGAGAAGGTCTTGCGGGGAAGAGCGCCGTCGAGCATAACGGTGCTGAAGAGCTGGTCCTTACCCATACCGTCGAAGATGAAGCCAACGGCGTTCTCGCGGCAGGCGATGCGGCGTGCCGAATCCTCGTCGTGTATATAGTCGACGGTCGCCTCGGGGTGCTTCTCGCAGAACTTGTCGATAAAGGTCTGAAGCGTTCCGACGGGAAGCTGCTGAATGGGAGACTCGATACGGATCGTTCCACGCTCGCCGGCGCTTATGAACTCGATGGTCTGGGGCTTTGCATTACCGCGAAGCGCCTCACAGTATTTACGAAGCTCGAGGATGAGCATCTCGGGGTCGACGTCGAAAACGACTCGGTATATCGGCTCGAAGCGGAGCGACTCGTCGTGAAGGTTGACCACCTCGACCAGTGCGTAACGTGCAGGATGGTTGTAGGCAGGATCTCCGATAGCTGCCTTAAGCTCCTCATAGGACGCCTTTGCGGCAGCCAGCGAGTGGTTACCGTCTCCGGCGGCAAAGAGCATGGGATTGTTCGGAACGAAGCCGTAGCGGTCCTGAAGCGCCTCGGGAGTGAAGAGGTTTGCAAGCTCGGCGTTGACTCGCTCGACCTGCTCGGGGGGCAAAAATCCTCCGCGGATAGAACCGCCGCCCAGCATGAGCGGGAAGCTGTACGCCTCGGGGAGTTCAAGATCCGAGAGCGGCTCGATGACGCGGCGCTCGGGATCGTCGATCAGCAGCATAACGTGCGGAAGCTCGACGGCGGCATAGCGTCTTATGGCAACGCGAGGGGGGATACGCTCGAGAACGGTTCCCTCGGTGGCGCGAATGAGCGACGACTCGCCGGGGAGATAGGAGTAATATTCAAGGTCGATAGCACCGACGATACCTCGGCGGATCTCGCCGTTCGACTGGGTACGCTCGACGTAGATCATAGCCGATTTGTGCTCCGAGAATACGCTGTCGAGATATTCGCGCATGGTGTTGTTTATCTGCGGAACGCGGCTTTCGGTCTCCTCGAGGAACGCCTCGGGAAGGATGAGGCGAAGGGTGGACGCCGAATCCCCGACCAGGGTCTCAGCCTCCTGCCAGTACTCGGGCTCGGAGGTAAACTGGTCGCAGGCGATGACCGACCAGCGAGAGCCGTCTACCTTATTGAAATCGGGGAGCAGTATGTCTGCCGGGTGAAAATATGTTTTCATTTATTCTTTCCTCCAAAAACTTGGGAGATATTGCAAAAAAGGATTGACAAGCTTTTTTACGGCTTGTATAATAAAAGTGCTCAAGCACAAGCGCAACAATAACACTACGCCATTATAAAATAGTACAATAATTATATAACATTTTCTGCTCTAAATCAAGATGTTTTGATAAAAATTTATCATTTATGGGCATTTTTACGGCGCTTTTTTTGCTGAAACTGTGTTTTTTCGGCATAGCATTTTCAGTTTAGACGTATTGGAATGAAAGGAAGGAAGAGTATGGGAGGGTTTGGACCGCCTACGAGGTATAATTACGAGAAGGTCAGTCGACCGAAGGGAGTGTCCGATGTACCGAGATATCTGAAGGAGCTCGTCGGAGGTTTTTTCTCCAGACTTTTCTATATATTCGGATTGGTTTGGCGCACCGGCCCGTGGATACTCTTTTTTATGTCGTTTATTGCCATCTTTCAAGGAGTCATGCCGGTCATCGGCTCGCTCATAATGAAGAATATCCTCAACGAGATGCAAAACGTCGTGACCCTTAGGGAAAACGGCGGAGACGCCGTCTTCTGGGGATCTGCGGTCATGGTGATGATCTTTTCACTGTTCGTTTACCGACTCATAAACCAGCTGGTCTCCGACTTCAGCGGATCGGTGACGAGGGTCGCGGGCGAAAAGGTAGTGCGACAGGTCAAGGTACAGATAATGGAAAAGGCGAGAGAGCTGGACCTTGCCTCCTTTGATATGCCGGGCTTTTACGAAAAGCTTGAGAACGCAAACCGCGAGGCGGGTATGCGCCCCATCTCGATCATCAACTCGACCTTTTCTGTTATCAGTAAGCTGATCGAGCTGGTCAGCTATATCGTGGTGCTGGCGGCAGCTCCCGATATGTGGTGGGCGGTGCTGGTCGTAGTTGCGGTGTCGCTTCCGTCGGCGATCATAAACTTTATATACCGCCGCAAGAACTTCAACTATATGCGCCACCGCTCGAAGGACAGACGCCAGATGAACTATTACGCCGGCGTTATGGTCGACAAGGACCTCGTCAAGGAGGTCAGAATGTTTGACCTGTCGGATACCTTCATCGGTCGCTTCAAGGAGGTCTTTGCACGCTATTACGCCGGAATGAGAAGGCTGATAGTTCAGGAGAGCGCTCTGCATGCCGTCATTTCGGTGATCTGGGTCGGAACGAACTGTCTGTTCTATATAATGATAGCAATGCTGTTCTTCGATCGTCGTATCATGATAGGAGATTACTCGCTCTATACCGGTGCGATCGGCTCGATCGCGGGGGCTATAACCAGCCTGATAAGCGTGTCGGCAGGAGTGTACGAGGGAACGCTGTTCATAGACAACCTCATCTCGTTCATGAACGAAAAGCAGACGATAGCCCCGACCAAGCAGCCTCCCGAGCACGTTGCGAGAAACTCTGCACACACCATTGTATTCGAGCACGTCAGCTTCCGTTACCCCGGAACCGAGCGCGACGTACTTCATGATATAAACCTGAGCTTCAGACCGGGAGAAACGGTCGTGCTGGTCGGCCTCAACGGAGCGGGAAAACCGACGCTCATCAAGCTTCTGACCCGTTTGTACGACCCCACAGAGGGAAGAATACTGCTTGACGGACGCGACTTGCGCGAGTACGACGTCAAGGAGCTTTATCAGATGTTCGGCATCATCTTCCAGGACTTCGGTAAGTATGCCTTTACGGTTACCGAGAATATAAGCTTCGGAGACGTTAACCGAAGGGTGGAGGAAAGCGAGATAGTTGAGGCGGCAAGGCAGTCGTCGGCGGATGAGTATATAAGAAATCTGCCGCAGGGATACGACACGCCGCTGATGAGGATATTTGAGCAGAGCGGACTTGAGCTTTCGATCGGTCAGTGGCAAAAGCTGGCGATTGCAAGAGCGTTTTACAGTGAGTCGGACGTCCTGATACTCGACGAGCCGACGGCGTCGCTCGACCCGATGGCGGGGCAGGAGATATTCAATCAGTTTGATAGGCTTCGCGCCGATAAGACGACCATCTTCGTCTCGCACCGACTCTCTAGCGCCACGGTAGCAACGCAGATAGTCGTGCTGGAGTACGGAAGGGTCATCGAGTGCGGTGACCACCGAGAGCTGATGGGCAAGAAGGGAAGATACTACGAGCTCTTCACGACTCAGGCAAAGCGCTACCTCGAGACCGAGGAAAAATGAAAAGACAGACCGACCGACGCATCAGCGTCG
>JAZKZA010000215.1:0-6976 GCA_045612445.1 Eubacteriales bacterium
AACCACTATTTCGGTTGGTACGGTGGAGACACCTCTATGAACGGACCTTGGTTCGACAAATTCCACGAGAAGCACCCGACGATCCCGATCGGTTGCTCGGAATACGGCTGTGAGGCGCTCAACTGGCACACCAGCAATCCCAAGCAGGGTGACTACACTGAGGAATATCAGGCGTTCTATCACGAGGAGCTCATAAAGCAGCTCTTCAGCAGAAAATATCTCTGGGCAACTCACGTCTGGAATATGTTTGACTTCGGTGCTGACGCAAGAGCCGAGGGCGGGGAGAACGGACAGAACCATAAGGGTCTTATGACCTTTGATCGCAAGTATAAGAAGGATGCCTTCTTTGCCTATAAGGCATGGCTGGTGTCTCCCGAGATAGACCCCTTCGTACATCTTTGCGGAAAGAGATACGTTGACAGAGTTGAGGACGTGACCAAGGTCACGGTATACTCCAATCTTCCCGAGGTAGAGCTTTTCGTGAACGGAGAAAGCATCGGAAAGAAGAGCGCCGAGGATCATTTCTTCTACTTTGACGTCAAGAACGAGGGCGAGAGCACCATCGTTGCAAAGGCCGGAGAGCTGACCGACGAGGGTAAGATCCGCAAGGTCGACGAGATGAATATGGACTACGTTCTCGTCGAAAAGGGCGCAGTTCTCAACTGGTTTGACGTCACGGCTCCCGAGGGACGCTTCTCGCTGAACGATACGGTTTCGGACATTATGGAGTCCAAGAGAGGTAAGCTTTGGTTCATAGGCGTTGGTCTTAAGATCAAGAAGAAGATGGACGCCAATAAGAAGGGCTCGAAGGGTGAGAAGAAGTCGGGCGGCTTTGAGATAGATCTCAAGAGTGGCGACAGCGGACTCATGCAGATGATGGGGGGCTTCACCATTCTTAGACTTACGAGTATGATGGGAATGATGAACGTTTCCTTTACCAAGGAAGAGCTTCTCAAGCTGAATAAAAAGCTGAACCGCATCAAAAAGCCCAAGAAAAAGAACTGATATTTATAAACGGACGTCTTTTGACGTCCGTTTTTCTTTAACCACTTGATTATTTTTACTGAACTGTGCTATAATGTTGTAAATACTACGTAATCGGGGGATATTTTACAAATATGTTTTTGGAAATGAAATTTCGATCGATCGAGCTGAAAAAGAGCGTTCAGGTGAACGTGATTATCCCCGAGGGCAAGGAGACGTACAAAACCCTGTGGCTCTTGCACGGTCTCACCGACGATCATACGGCGTGGGCACGCTATACCTCTGTCGAGCGGTATGCAAGGGATCGCGGAATCGCCGTCGTTATGCCGAACGCCGATCGAAGCTGGTATACCAACACCGCATACGGTGCTAACTATTTCAATTTCATTGCCGATGAGCTGCCCGCCCTTTGTCGCCGAGTGTTCAAGGGAATGAGCGAAAGACGTGAGGACAACATAGTCGGCGGACTTTCGATGGGCGGATACGGCGCGTTGAAGCTGTCGCTCAGCAGACCAGAGCAGTACAGCGGATGTATTTGCCTGTCCGGAGCGTTTGACATTACGAGAAAGGGAAGATTTTGCCCCATTGACGAGTGGAAGAGCATCTTCGGCTTTGATCTTGAAACGCCGTTGAGCCTTGAAAGAAGTGAGCACGACGTTTTCTTCCTTGCCGAAAATCGAAAAAAGGCGGGCGGACTTTTCCCGAAGCTCTATATGTGGTGCGGAACTGACGACTCTCTGCTTGGCGTGAATCGAGATCTTGATCGTCATTTGACCGAGCTTGGCGTGTCTCATGCTTTTGGGGAATCGGAAGGGGATCACGGCTGGAAGTGGTGGGACGCTCACCTTCAGGACGGACTGAAATACATACTTGACTAACAAAAATCAGCGGCGGATCGCAAGATCCGCCGCCGGTTTTTATTTACTGTGATTATCTCTGGATTCTTCCCGAGGCATCGCCCTTTGCGAGCTTTTCGACCTCAGACACCAAGACCATATTGTAGTCTCCGCCGATCGAATGCTTGAGAGCAGATGCGGCAACGGCAAACTCAACGGTCTCCTGGGTGGACTTACCGTTCAGTATCGAATAGATGAGTCCGCCGCCGAAGCTGTCTCCACCGCCAACACGGTCGATGATGTGAAGCTCGTACTTTTTGGAGAAGCAGTAAGCGTCCTCCTTGGCGTTATAGAGCATGGCAGACCAGCCGTTGTCAAACGCCGAGTGGCTCTCGCGAAGAGTGATGGCGACCATCTCGAAGCCGAAGCGATCTGCGAGCTGCTTTGCGCCCGACTTGTAGCCCGCGTGGTTGATCTCACCGGCGTAAATGTCGGTTGCCTCTGCCTCGATGCCGAAAACGTCCTTGGCGTCCTCCTCGTTGGAGATGCAAACGTCGACGTACTGGCAAAGCTCGGTCATGGCGGCGCGAGCCTGCTCACGAGTCCAGAGCTTTCCGCGGTAGTTGAGGTCGCAGGAGATCTTGATGCCCTTTGCCTTTGCGGCAACGCAGGCCTGACGGCAGATCTCAACGAGGTTCTCGCCCAGAGCGGGGGTGATACCGGTGAAGTGGAACCACTCAGCGCCCTCAAATATGGCGTCCCAATCGAAATCCGAGGGGCTTGCCTTCTGAATAGCAGAGCCTGCGCGGTCGTAGATGCAGACCGAGCCTCTCTGCGATGCGCCCTTTTCGTTGTAATAGATACCGACTCTCTCGCCGCCGCGAACGATCTTCGAGGTGTCGACGCCGTATCTGCGCAGAGAGTTGACAGCCGCCTGACCGATCGAGTGAGCGGGCAGCTTGGTTACGTATACCGAGTCCATTCCGTAGTTTGCGAGTGAAACGGCAACGTTTGCCTCGCCGCCGCCGAACGTGAACTCAACGTTCGAGCACTGAACGAATCTTTCGTAGTTATAGGGCTGAAGGCGGAGCATGAGCTCGCCGAAGGTAACGACCTTTTTCATTTTTACTCCTTTGTTGCAGCAGCTCTTGCATCAAGGCAGAGCTGGGTTATTTTTTCGAAGTTTCCGGCGGCAATATCGGCCTTGGGGCAGATCCAGCTGCCGCCTACGGCGTGTATAAAGGGAGCCGAGAAATATTCCTTGATGTTTTCGGTGTTAACTCCGCCGGTGGGAAGGAACTTAACGCCTCCGAAGGGGGCGGAAAGGTTCTTCATAGCGGTAAGACCGCCGTAGACGTTGGCGGGGAAGAACTTGACGACCTTAAGTCCGAGCTTGAGGGCTGCCATTATCTCAGTGGGGGTAACACAACCGGGGCAAACGGCGATATCATTCTCAACGCAGTACGAAACGACCTCGGCGTCAAATCCGGGCGATACAATGAACTTCGCGCCCTTTTCAATAGCGAGCTTGCACTGATCGAGATTAAGTATAGTTCCGGCACCAACCAGCATGTCGGGGCAGCTTTCGGCAACCGCGGCGATAGAATCCGGAGCGGCGGCGGTACGGAAGGTGATCTCCATAACGTCAACTCCACCTGCCATAAGAGCCTTGGCAGTGGGAACGGCGTCCTCTGCGCGGTCAAGGACCACGACGGGAACGACTATTGAATTTCTGAGCTTTTCAAGTGTATTCAAGGTTAACCTCCAAAAAATTATTCTTGAGTCATAAGTCTGAACTTTTCAACGCTGACGGTGTACACCATGCTTTCTCCCCTTGCGAAGCGTTCGATGTCCTCGACTATAGCTTCGGTCATGCAATCGCCGGCGGGAACTGCCGCCATATGAGACTGGAGCAGAGTGTTATCAACGCAGGCAAGCAGTCTTTCGTCCTGCGCACATCTTTCTTTGTCAAAGACGTCAAGGGCTGCCGAAATACGACCCGACTGAAGCTCTGCGATCAGAGCCTCGGTGTCGATCAAAGCAGCGCGTGCGCTGTTTATCAGCAGACCGCCGTCGGGCATCATAGCAAGCGCCTCGGCGTTGATCATATGGTAGGTCTGCGGAGTCTTCGACGCGTGGAGCGACACGACAGGGCAGTGCATTACCTCCTCGAAGCTTGCAAGGCGAGCGTTCGGCCACTTTGCAAGAGCGTCTTCGTTTATAAAGGGATCGTAGATGAGGACCTGACAACCGAAGGGGACGAGCAGATCGAGCAGTATTCTGCCGATCGCGCCCATTCCGACAAGTCCGATGGTGATATCAAACAGTGATCGGGTAACGTCCGAGCTTCTGTGCCACAGACCGTCTCTCATAATTTTGTCCTGTCTGCGGAACTCGCGCAGACCGTTTATGATCGCACCGAGCGTCCACTCGGCAACGTACTTGCACATAATTGGGTTTGCACTCAAGGTCTGTATTCCTCTTTTGTACGATTCCTCGCTGGCTATGTGAGCGACCGTTCCGGCGCAGTGAGCGATGACCTTAAGATTGGGTGCTTTGTCGAGCATCTCGGCGTCGTACTGTATGCTGCCCCAGTGGGTCAGAACAACGTCAACGTCGGAGATCATTTTTGCAACGTCCTCTCTCGAAAGCTGTTCGCCGGTCTCGTTGAGTCTGAGCTCTCCGAGCTTGGCAAGACGCTCGAGCAGATGATCGGGGAAATAGCGGGCGCTCCAATGAGCTATCGGTGCTGTAAGTAAAATCTTCACGATCAGTTCTCCTTTTCTTCAAGAGTCATTTCGACCACGAAATTGTCGGTGAGCGAGGGGCTCTTGGGAGAGATCACAACGCGACCCCAGCCAAGATCCTTGTTATCAAAGAAATTCGGCGGATCGTAGTTGACCCCGTCACACATAAAGCGCTTTCCTTCGCCACCGAGGTTCGTTACGATTGCGTCCTCGGGGGTCTTGACACGGCAGACCAGCCTTGCACGGTCGTTTTGGAGAACCACGGTGTTTCCGTTGATCTCGGGCTCGACCTCGTAGTGGATAAGGAACTCTTTTTTATAGTCTGCACACTTCGATACGACCTCGTCGGTAACGACGAATCGCTTTTCGCGGGGGAAGTACTGCATCTTACGAATGACCTTGTCGCAGGTGTGGTTGTAAGCGTCGGAAAGGTCGCCGCAGATAGACACCTCGTCCTCGGACTCAACGTGCCAGAGCGTGTCTGCCATGTGATAAAACTCGCGGAAAATGGCGTAGGTCTTGGGCTCTTCAGCACCGCGGGGGCGTCTCGTGCCGCCATCGTTGGGGCGGTCTGCAGGATATCCGCTTCCCTCGATGTGCTGAGGCGGGCGGATCGTGAGACAGTTATGAGCGCAGGTGCGGGTGATGTAATGTCTTCTGTGCGGAGCGTGATAGTTGTCGTAAATACCCGAGTCTCCCGCCAAAGTGCCCTTGTACCAGATCTGGAAGCAACCCGTGTCAAGATGGTCGTGATTCGATCCCCAGAAGTTTCCGAGCTTCATAAGCACGAAGGTATCCTCGTCCTTGTAGACCGACATACCGATCGGATCGCCGAAGTGATGCCACTTTTCACGCTTTTTGCCCGGCTTCGACTCGGTGAGCCCTGCAAATACGAGATAGGATACGGGCGAGATAAGTGCCTCACCCCACGAGCCGTCCTTGTAGTAATCGATTCCGCAACGCTCGGGGACAAGATATGTCTCGATTCCGTCGGCTTCCTCAAAGAAGTCGTCTCGACCGGTACAAGCCCAAGCGAGGAACATCGGAACTGCAAAGGGATAGGCACGCGTGTTGGGCGATTTGGTCGCATAGAAATTATCACCAAGCGGCAGAGCCTGACCGTCCGGAAGTCTCAGATAATAGAATCCGTTCGCCAAGGCCTCGGTAGACTCGTAAAGCGGAGCTTTGAGCATGGGACGCATAAGCAGCTCGGACCAAAGCATACAGGTGAAGCGGTAAGCACCGTAGGAGGGGCCCTGAGGAGACGCGCCGGCGGCAAACATCAGGTTATATTCCGAAACGTATTCGTCAAAAATACGTCCGGCGCAGAAATCGTATATATCGGGGCGCTCGTCGTAAACCGCGATAGCAAACGCCAAAAGGTCGCGAAGAAGCTGGGACTCGCCGCCGTGACCTGCGATAGCCATCTGACGGGAAGGGGGGTATCCCATCTCCATATAATCTTCGGCAGTCTTTTCGCAGAACGAGATGATCTGTTCTTTGTCCTCATCGGTGAGGTAGGCATAGCACCAGTCGTAAACCTCTGCGGCAATAAAGATCAGATGCCCACCCCAACGGGCTCCCATAATGCCGTCCTTGACGTGAAAGCCACGAAGCATTTCGCAAAGATCGAAAATAAGCTGCTTTATCTGTGCCTCGTCGGGCTCAAGAAGCATTTTGAGGGCGCGCGCCTCGATAATGAGACAGTCGCGCAGATGATAGCTTCCGAAATCCGGCGTTGCACCAACCCTTGCAAGCTCTGAGGCGCAAAGCTCGTTCCAACGCTCGGTGACCGAGGGGTAAAGCGACAAATTGGTTCTGACGCGCTCAATATCGTCTCGGTTGAGCATCAAACGCGGGCGCGGTCCGCTCGGCGAAACGGGGGGCTTTGCATATGGCGAATTTAACATTCTGAATATCTCCTTACATGGATTTGAAGGACGTGCTTTTCGGACCGGCGGATACTGTCGCAAGCCTTCAAAACACATATATAAGAATTATAACATCGATAACAAAAATAGTCAATAGCTTTAAGTTAAAAAGGAAGAGTGCGTATATAAAAAGTAATAGCTACTGTTGACACAAAAGGCATTGTATGGTATAATAAGAAAAAGTTTGGGTAATTGAGGAATCGAGAAAACGGTTTGGTGGCGAACCTGCAAAATTTGTAGAGTTGCCAAGGAGGAAACGATGAAAAAACTGAAAAGAATCAGCACGACGCTTTTGCTCGTCTTGCTTGCGGCAACGATGCTGTTGGCGTCCTGTGATGAAACTATCGTTCCCGATGTGGACGACACCACAACGATCGAAACTACTACGCTGGATCTTACTAATGACACAACGACCGCAGCGGATACCACAACGGCCGCCTCGACCACGACTGCGGACATCACACAGTCCGAAACGGTC
>JAZKZA010000216.1:0-4938 GCA_045612445.1 Eubacteriales bacterium
TGCTGCCGTGGGAGGTCATCGACTGCGGAGTCAGCCGCGAGTTCCTCGCCAGAGAGCGAGAGAAGGCGTATGCCGCCCAAACGACGGCAAACTGTCGTGAGTCCTGCTCGGCTTGCGGCGCAAATAAGCTGGGAGGTGAACGCACGTGGTGTCCTGGGTCAAAAAACCGCCTGTCGTAAGATCGGCGTTCGATAAGTTCGATATGGAGCCGTTGCCCCAGCCCGAAACGGTACGTCTTCGCTTTCGCAAGGTCGGAGACCTGCAGTTCATCTCGCATCTCGACCTGCAAAGAGTTATGGGTCGCGTGCTGATCAGATCGGGTGTGCCGATCTGGTTCACGCAGGGCTTTAACCCCCATCCGAAGATCGTTTTCGCCCTGCCGCTGTCGATCGGCGCGCAGAGTGAGTGCGAGTACGTTGACATTAAGATAGACCGCAAGATATCGCTGCTTGAGATCGCCGAGCGCATAAACTCACAGGTCACCGACGAGCTTCGCGTGACCGAGGCGTATCATCCCAAGACCAAGTTTTGCGAGATCGGTCAGGTAGCGTACCGTATCGAGATCGACTGCGACGGTCTTTCGGCAAAAACGGCGGCAGACGCCGTCAAGCTGCTGACCACCTCGCCGCTGATGATAGTCAAGCGCTCCAAGTCGGGAGAGAAGGAGGTCGATCTGACGGGCTTCGTCAAGGGCGTCAGCGCCGCTTACTCCGACCGCTTGCGACTCGACGTCAGACTGACGGGAGGCGAGGGCTCGCTGAACCCCGAGGCAGTAGTTTCCGCCCTTCGCGAAAAGCTGGGCGTGCTTGCAGATTACCCCGCGTCGGGAAGCTATACCATAACCCGAACAGAGCTTTATTTTGCCGACGGAACGAAGTTCCGCTGAATAAAAAAGACCTGACTGTGTCAGGTCTTTTTTGTTACGCAAACGAAACGATCAGGTCGCAGAGCTCGTCGTACGAGATTCCGTCAGCCCACGCTTCCTGCGGGAGCAGGCTCGTCGGGGTCATGCCGGGCAGGGCGTTCGCCTCAAGGCAGCAGAACTCGCCGCTCAACTCGTCGAGTATCATATCTATTCGGGCGTATCCGTGCAGCCCCAGCGCGCGAAACACCGAAAGTGCCTCCCTTTGTGCGGCGGCGGTCTGCTCGTCGGTCAGCTCGGCGGGGCAGATCTCGGTCGTCATATCGCTTTGGTATTTGTTTTTGTAGTCGTAAAAGCCACTCTTGGGAATGATCTCGATGACCGGCAGGGCGCGGTCTCCGAGAACTCCAACCGAGAACTCGCGTCCGAGGACTCTCTTTTCAACTACGATGCGGTCCTCAAGCTGACGTGCCGCGGCGAGCGCCGAGTCGAGCTGCTCTGCCGTTTCAACTATCGAAACTCCGATGCTCGAGCCGCCCGAGCAGGGCTTTACCACACAGGGCAGACCCACCTCTTTGAGTATTCTTTCTGGGGTCAGCTCAAGGGCGGTCGCGGTGATACCGTCGGGAACGCGAACTCCCGCTCCCGATATTATCTTCTTGGTCAGGTCCTTATCCATTGAGAGAAGGCAACCGACGTATCCCGATCCGGTATATTTTATGGCGAAGTTATCAAGCGTTGCCTGAAGCTGACCGTTCTCACCCATTCCTCCGTGCAGGGCGAGGAAAACGACGTCCGCCGCTCGGCAGACCTCAAGCACGTTTTCCCCGATCAAGGCATCGCGGTTACCGTTCTGCGCCTTGACGGCGGTAAGATCGGGCTCTTTTTCGTCTATGACGGGGGAGGGGAGCTCGACCGACGTAAAAAGCGAGTCGAGGTCTCCTTGAGGGTCGGGCAGACCCATATATACGTCGACCGTTGCGACGCGATGACCGCGACGGACGAGTGCGGCGGCGATCTTCGCGCCCGAAGAGAGCGAAACGTTCCTCTCGGGCGAAAGGCCTCCTGTTAAAACGGCTATCTTCAAAGCAGTTACCTCTAAATATAAGTTATTACAGTATATGACGCGCGGGGCGTCGGGTGATCATTTTTCGAAGATCAGCCACTTGTTGACGGCGTTGACGTACGCCTTGATGCTCGCCTTGATGATATCCGACGAAGCACCGCGACCGGCAAACTTATGCTCGCCGACACCTATTTTGACAAGTACCTCACCCAGCGCGTCAGTACCCTCGGTGACCGCCTTGATCTCGTAGCTCTCAAGACGGATACCGTTACCGCCTGCGATGCGGTTGACGGCGTTAAAGGCGGCGTCGATAGGACCCTCTCCCATAGCCGCCTCCGAAACGGTCTCGCCGTCGGCGGTGCGGAGCAGGGTTATCATTGCCATCGAGCGGATTCGGTTGCCCGACTGTATCTGGAAGGAATCGAGCTTATAAGCTCCCGAGAGCGAGTCGAGGTAGTCGTTGACTATTGCAAGAACGTCTCCGTCGGTGATCTCGGGCTTGCGGACGGCAAGGCTCTTGAAGTTGGCGTAAAGGGTGTCGAGCGCGGCACGGTCAAACTCGTAGCCGAGCGACGACAGCTTTTCGTTCAGCGCGTGTCGGCCCGACAGCTTACCGAGGGGAAGACCCGACTGCGTAAATCCGAGCGACTCGGGGGTCATTATCTCGTAGGTCTCGCGGTTACAGATGACGCCGTGCTGATGTATTCCCGACTCGTGTAGAAAGACGTTTTTACCGACTATCGCCTTGTTCGGTGGGATACGGAGTCCCGAAAGCGAGGATACGAGACGCGATGTGCGCGCCGTTTCGGCTATGTTTATTCCGTGGGTGAGTCCGAGAGATCTTCCGCGAGTGTTGATCGCCATGACGATCTCCTCGATGGCGGCGTTTCCGGCGCGCTCGCCGATACCGTTTATAGTTCCCTCGACCTGTATCGCTCCGGCAGAAAGTGCGGCGAGCGAGTTTGCAACGGCAACACCGAGGTCGTTATGGCAGTGTGCGCTAAAGGCAACGGTGTCTGCCTCCTTGGCGTTTGCTATGACGTAGCGGAACAGCTCGGCATACTCCTCGGGCATCGAAAATCCGACGGTGTCCGGCAGGTTTATCGTTTTAGCTCCCGCGGCTATGGCGGTCTCGACCGCCTTTACGAGAAAGTCTCGGTCGGAGCGCGTGGCGTCCTCGGCGGAGAACTCGACCTCCGCGCCGGTCGCAGCGGCGTAGGCAACGGCGTCCTCGATTATGGCGAGGACCTCGTCGCGGGTCTTTTTGAGCTTGTATTCAAGGTGAATATCGCTGGTCGCGATAAATACGTGCAGAACCGGACGCACCGACGGACGCACTGCGGAGTAGGCGACGTCGATGTCACGTCTGTCCGCTCGGCACAGAGCGCAGACGGCAGAACTCTTGAGGGCGGCGGCGATGGCAGAGACGGTTGCCGCCTCCTGCTTTGACGATGCGGGGAAGCCCGCCTCGATAACGTCAACGCCGTAGCGCTCGAGCTGACGCGCGATCTCAAGCTTTCGTGCCGAAGAAAGATGAACGCCGGCGGTCTGCTCGCCGTCGCGCAGGGTGGTATCGAAAATTCTGATCTTTTTCATTCTGATCTCCAATTCGGTGTGAATTTTGCGGTGCGAAAATGACCCGAAAGGTCGTAGAGTGCCTCAAAGGAAAAGCCTTTCTTTTCGGCGAGCTCGGATAGGCTCTTTTCTTGGTCGTATCCCGCCTCGAAAAGCATAAAGCCGTCGCGGGTGAGACAGCTGTGATAGTCGTTCGTAAGTGCGCGGTAGAAGGTAAGACCGTCCTCGCCGCCGTCAAGCGCAGTTCTCGGCTCGAAAAACAGCTCGGGGTCGAGCTCGTCGACCGTGCGGGAGGGAATGTAGGGTGGGTTTGATATTATTGCCGAGAAGCGAGACCTGCCGAGAAGAGTTGGCGTTGACGGGTCCAGCAGGTCAGCGTTTATAAACTCGATGCGATCCGAAACGCCGTTCAGCTCGGCGTTTTGACGGGCAAAGCGCAAGGCGTCGGCAGACAGGTCGAGAGCCACGGCTCGGCAGTCGGGACGTCGAACGAGCAGTGAGACGGCGATGCAGCCCGATCCGGTGCAAAGGTCGGCAAAGACGGAGTTCTTCGGCAGAAGCACTGCGGCGAGAAGGACTAACGTTTCGGTCTCAGGGCGGGGGATAAGGCAGCCTTCGCCGACGATATACCTCTCGGAGCAGAACTGCCACTCCCCGAGTATATACTGAAGGGGTCGGCGTTGACGGCGCTCTTCGAGTGCGCGTTCAAGCTCGGGCGAATCGAAGCTTTCGTTGCGGCAAAAGGGGAGCTTGTCCCGTGAGATCCCGCAGAAATGCGAGAGCAGCAGTGCCGCCTCGTGGCGATATTCCTCAATACCCGCCGCACGCAGGGCGGCGCAGATCTCGTTGTAGGTCATCTTGTCGTTTGCTCTTCCTTTTTGCTTCTTTTCTATATTATAGCAGAAAGATTCAAATATGAAAAGATATTTTGAAAAAAAGAAAAATATTTGCGAAACATCATTGATTTTTCCAAAAAATGTGCTATACTATTTATAGCAAAATGCGAATTTCCGCATAATGTTAGATTGAGAAGACAAAACTCGTATATATACAAGGAGGATAGCTAAATGGAAAACAAGAAGACAAATTGGGGACTCGTTATCGGAGTCGTTATTGCAACCGTCGCCGTTCTTGCCGCCGGTGCTTACATTGCGTTGAAGCTGCTGAAGAAGAAGGATTGCGAGTGCTGCTGCTGTTGCGAAGAGGAGCTGGACGATGCTGATATCTGCGTTCTTGAGGACGATGACGATATCGACGATCTTGAGCTCGTTGACGTAGAGTAAAAAAATAATGAATACGCCCCGCAGAAATCTTTCTGCGGGGCGTATCTTTTTGTTTATCAGTTGATCTCAACGATCCAGCCCTCGGGAGCTTCGATCCTTCCCATCTGGATGCCTGTGAGCGTCTCGTAAAGCTTCTTGGTTACGGGGCCCAT
>JAZKZA010000217.1:0-2009 GCA_045612445.1 Eubacteriales bacterium
GGCTACGATCCGACTTAGGGGCAGGGCGGTCATAACGAACGCCTTGGCGTTTGAAAGCGCGCCCGTTCGTATATTGACGAGAGCCGAGATGGCGGCGCTCGCCAAGAAGGATACAACGAGATATTTTGCAAAGCGCGGGTAGCGTCGGTCGCGCTTGACGAGCAGGGAGTAGGCGGCGACCGCGAGCGCCCAGACGATCAGAACGGGGTGGAGCGCGGGAATAAGCTCTCTTAAAAAGCGGACCTCATAGAGAAATAAAAAGACGCCGTAGCAGGTCATCATTGGGGTGAACGAGGTAAAAAAACGAAGTATCGCGTACCTCTCGACCGTGGCGGTCAGTCGGTTGAAAGCGTCTCTCATACGAGACCTCCTCTGTTTTTGACCCTGTGCAGAAGGCAGAGCAGAGACGCGGCGCGACGTATGCCGAGCAGACCGACCGACGCGCGCGAGATCGCCCCGCGAAGCCCCCCGATGCGGGGAAGACAAAGCTCGCAAAGGCCTTCAAGCTCAAGCACCGCACGGCGGCGCTCGGCGTCGGCGTGGGGAAGTATCGGCAGATATATGAGACAGCGTAAAAAGAGACGGGACATACGTGAACGGACGAACTCCGCCGCCGTTTCCGAAAGCTCGGGATCGGCAAGCAGGGCGTTGTCGCGACCGAGAATGGTCAGCGAGTCTGTTATATGCTTGGGGCGGACGCGGGCGGTGATAGACCCCGAGCGACCTTGCCGGTAAAGATAAAAGTAGGAGTTGACGACCGTGACCCGTTTGGCTCGGCAAAGGAGTCGGGTCGTCCAGTCCTCGTCCTCGTGGTAGATGCCGGGGAGGAAAAAGAGGGAGCTTTTGATCAGCCATTCGCGGCGGACGACGAACCTCCAGGCGGTCAGATAAAAGCTCGAGCCGTCGGGCGGGATGCGCCGCAGAAGCTCGTCGCAGCTCTGCGTTCCGTAAAGCAGAGGGGGCAGGTCGGGCTCGTTTTCAAGCCTTTCACCGTCTTCAAAATACAGCTTGTAAAGACCGACGGTAAGCTCGGCTTCGGGGTCGATCGAGGAGAGCAGTCGGTCGGTTTCGACGGGGTCGAGCAGGTCGTCGGCGTCCAGCAGCAGGATATAGTCTCCCGTTGCCGCCGAGATGCCGACGTTTCGCGCCGAGGAAAGTCCGGCGTTCTCCCGGTGGATAACGCGAACTCGGCGGTCCTTTTTCGCCCAGACGTCACACAGCTCACCCGAGGCGTCGGTCGTGCCGTCGTCGACCAGGATTATCTCCTTTTCGCACGAAAGCGAGAGCGCCGAGAGCACACATCGGTCAAGATATTTTTCCACGTTGTATACGGGAATTATAACGCTGAGTCTCATCAGTGGACCGCGATGCCGTGAAGACGGGCAAAAAGGCGCATACCGAGGTAAAGTCGACGGCGTTCAAGAAAGAGAAAGACGCGCTTGGCAATTCCGAAGCGGTGGTAGTAGGGGTTCTTTTGGTAGCCCCGAAACATTTTTTCGTATTTTTCGATGCGCGAGCGAAGTGTTTTGCGGTCGGCGCCCGCCTTGCAAAGACGGAGCAGCTCGCCGTAATGCAGACAGTAGGTGGCGCGGCAGACGACCTCGTCGTGAAAGCCGTCACCCAGCGCGCGCCTCATCAGCTCAACGGCGCGAAGGTGGTCGGATTCCACGTCGGACAGTGTGTTGGACGCCGAGCCGCCGCCCCGCTGGTAGTAGCAGTATAGCGCCTCGTTGACCACCGCGATACGTTTGGCGTATCTGGCGAGAACGGGCACGACGGGCAGCTCCTCCGAGTGCCCGACTCCGACGGGGTAACGTACCCCGGACTCCTCGAAGAGTCGGCGGTGAAACAGGTGACAGCAGGAGCTGACAGGACCGCAGGCGATAACGCTCTTGACCGAAGGGTCGTGACGTATGGCGGCGGTCAGATCGACAGGAAGCGGAGCTTTACCGCCGTCATAGGTCAGCTGATAGTTGCAAACGATATAGTCGGCGTTTTCGCGACGGGCG
>JAZKZA010000218.1:0-2671 GCA_045612445.1 Eubacteriales bacterium
CCGCCGAGGCTATGATCAAGTACGTCATTCGCTACGTTATGGAGAACTGCCCGCGCGAGCTGGAGTTTTTCAATAAGTTTATAGACAACGGTCTTCTGGAGAGACTCAACGCGCTGGTCTCGAGCGATTTCGGACGCATCAGCTACACCGAGGCGATCGAAAAGCTCAAGGAGAGCGGACACGAGTTTGAGTATCCCGTTTTCTGGGGTATGGATATGCAGACCGAGCACGAAAGATACCTCACCGAGCAGATCTTCCGTCGTCCCGTCTTCGTTACCGACTATCCTCGCGAGATCAAGGCGTTCTATATGAGACAGAACGACGACGGCAAGACGGTCGCCGCCGCCGATATGCTCGTTCCGGGCGTTGGCGAGCTGATCGGAGGCTCGCAGAGAGAGGAGAGACTCGATAAGCTTAATGAAGCGTTCGAGCGCTTCGGACTCAACCCCGAGGATTACTGGTGGTACACCGATCTCCGTAAGTACGGCGGCACTAAGCACGCAGGCTACGGACTCGGCTTTGAGAGACTTATAATGTATATCACGGGAGTTCAGAACATCAGAGACGTTGAAGCATTCCCGAGAACCACAGGAAACGCCGAGTTCTGATATTTAATTTGTAAACAGCACCGAAAGGACAATACCAACCAATGCACTATTCGCAGATGAGCCGCGAAGCGCTGCTCGATCTTAAATCAAGCCTTCAAAGGGAATACGATGAATATAAGGAGAAGGGGCTTTCTCTCGACCTCTCGCGCGGTAAGCCGGGAGTTGAGCAGCTCGATATGCTGGCGGGTATGCTCGCCGTCATCTCGCGCGCCGAGGACTGCCGAAGCGCCGCGGGAGACTGCCGCAACTACGGAATACTTGACGGTATTCCCGAGGCAAAGCGTATGTTCTCCGATCTTTACGAGATCCCCGAGAAGAATATAATCGTTGCAGGAAACTCGTCGCTCAATATCATGTACGACACCGTTGCAAGGTCTATGCTGTACGGAGTTTACGGCAGTGCGCGTCCCTGGTGCCGCGAGGAGAAGGTTCGCTTCCTTTGCCCCGCGCCGGGATATGACAGACACTTTGCTATCTGCGAGTCGCTCGGTATCGAGATGATATCGGTCGAGATGACCCCTACGGGACCCGATATGGACGAGGTCGAAAGACTCGTGTCGACCGACCCGTCGATCAAGGGCATCTGGTGCTGCCCCAAGTATTCGAATCCCGACGGTATCACCTATTCGGACGAAACGGTACGCCGTGTCGCGTCGTTGACCCCCGCCGCCCCCGACTTCCGCATCTTCTGGGATAACGCCTACGCCGTTCACGACCTGTACGACGACAAATGCGACACGCTCCTCAATATCTTTGAGGAGACCGAGAAGACGGGAAAGCAGGATATGGTCTTCTTCTTCGCGTCCACCTCGAAGATCAGCTTCCCCGGTTCGGGTGTTTCAATCTTCGCCGCGTCGGATAACAACATCGCTCAGATCAAGCCGATCATGAGCGTTCAGACCATCGGTCACGATAAGATAAATCAGATAAGACACGTCAAGTTCTTCCAGTCGGCAAAGGGTATACGCGAGCATATGACCGAGCTTGCCGAGATAATCAGACCCAAGTTTGAGATAGTTGAGGAGATACTGTCGAGCGACCTTGAGGGCACGGGAGTTGCCCACTGGACGCGTCCGCTCGGCGGATATTTCGTCAGTCTCTACGTCAGCGAGGGCTGCGCCAAGCGTACCTACGAGCTTTGCCGGAGCCTCGGCGTCGTGCTGACCAAGGTCGGAGCGACCTATCCTTACGGACTTGACCCCCACGACAGCAATATCCGCATAGCACCGACCTATCCGTCAAACGCCGAGCTTAAGGTCGCGATGAGGGTCTTGACGCTCTGCGTACGTATCGCAGTCGTAGAAAAGCTTTTGAAGTAAAAAAGACAACGGAGTTTTTATGCCTTATATAACGACTGTGTTTTTGGCGATAGCCCTGTCTATGGACGCCTTTGCGGTTGCCGTTTGCAAGGGACTTGCAATGAAGAAGGCAACGCTTGGCAAGGCGGCGATCGTCGGCGCGTGGTTCGGCGGCTTTCAGGCGCTCATGCCGCTCGTAGGCTACTTTGCCATCGAGCTTATCGGTGAGTTCTTTCCGATAGAGCAGTACGACCATTGGATCGCTCTCGTGCTTCTCGTGCTGATCGGCGCGAATATGATCCGCGAGGCACTTTCCGACGGTGACGAGGAGCAGACCGACTCGCTGAGGTTCGGCAATATGCTGATGCTTGCCTTTGCAACCAGTATCGACGCCATGGCGTCGGGTGCGGCTCTCCCCGATATAAACGTTTTCGTTGCCGTTTCGATCATCGGCATTCTGACCTTTGCCTTCTCGGCGGCGGGTGTCAAGATCGGTAACGTCTTTGGCTCAAAGTATGAAAAGCGTGCCGAGATAGTTGGCGGTTGTATACTGATCCTTCTCGGTATCTATAACGTGCTTGAGGGCGTGGGTATCATACCCGAGCTGTTCTGATGAAGAAAAATCAACGCGAAACGAACCCTTTTCGTTATAGCGACAGTAATAAAAGATACCACGCGTACGACTACTACCTTCGTCATAAATTCGGCGGTAAGACGGTGAAGATACCGCTCGACGGCGGATTTACTTGCCCGAATATCGACGGA
>JAZKZA010000219.1:0-4788 GCA_045612445.1 Eubacteriales bacterium
TGGCTCACAGAACGACATGGCTACGATCCGACTTCGTTGTCTATAAACTTATTGAAAAACTCCAGCTCGCGCGGGCAGTTCTCCATAACGTAGCGAATGACGTACTTGATCATAGCCTCGGCGGTGTCCATATAGTCGGTCAGGTCGGCAAACGCCATCTCGGGCTCGACCATCCAGGACTCAGCGGCGTGACGCTGGGTGTTCGACTTCTCGGCGCGGAAGGTCGGTCCGAAGGTATAGACCTTACCGAACGCCATTGCAAACGTCTCGACGTTGAGCTGACCCGAAACGGTCAGTCCCGTGTGCTTGCCGAAGAAATCCTGCGAGAAATCGACCTCGCCGTCCTCGGTGAGCGGAGGGTCCTTGGGATCAAGCGTGGTGACGCGGAACATCTCGCCCGCGCCCTCGCAGTCCGATCCGGTGATCAGAGGGGTGTGAACGTAGACGAATCCGTTCTCGTTAAAGAATTTATGAAGGGCGAACGCGGCGACCGAACGAACGCGGAAAACGGCGTTGAAGGTGTTGGCGCGCGGACGCAGATGTGCGATGGTTCTCAGATACTCAAGACTGTGTCTCTTCTTCTGAAGGGGATAATCGGGGGTGGAGCTTCCCTCGACCTCGACCGACTCGGCCTTGATCTCAAAGGGCTGGGGTGCTGACGGCGTCAGCTCAAGTACTCCCTTGACGACCAGCGAGCAGCCGACGTTCTGCTTGGCGATCTCCTTATAGTTCTCGAGCTTACTCTCCTCGAAAACGACCTGAAGGTTGGAAAAACAGCTTCCGTCGTTCAGCTCGATAAAACCGAATACGTTGCTGGCGCGAATAGTTCTCGCCCAACCGGCAACGGTTATGCTCTGACCCGCATATTTCTGCGCGTCGGCAAACAGATCTTTGATAAATACTCTTTTCATTTCATGTCCTTTCGGCCCATTGCGTACTAAAGTAGGATTATACCACACTCGTCGCAAAAAAGCAAGATGTATTGTTAAATTTTGCAAAAAATATCTTAATTATTTTGAAATTTCGCCCTTTTTCCAGAAACGGCGGGCAACTTCTGCAAGAGATGCGGGATTTCTTGCATATTGCAGACCCGACCACTGCTCCGGGAAGAGCGCTGCGTACTGCGGTGTTCCGTAGCGATCGTCGATCAGCACGACGATACCTCGGTCGTCGTCCCGCCGAATAACGCGTCCCGCCGCCTGAAGCACCTGATTCATACCGGGGTAGGTGTAGGCGTAGTCGTAGCCCCGCATCTCGGTGCGAAGGTCGTAGTAGTCGCGCAGGATATTCCTCTCGTTCGAGATCGCTCCTATCCCGCAGCCCACGACGATACTGCCGATCAACCGCTTTCCGGGCAGGTCGACTCCCTCCGAGAAGCTGCCTCCCATAACGCAAAAGCCGACTCGCAGTACTCCCTCGTCCTCCTCAAAGCGCGAAAGGAAGCCCTCCTTTTCGGAAAGCGTCATTCCCCGTCGCTGAACGACCGTTTCGACCTCCGGATATTTCCGTGAGAAGACGTCGTGCACCCGCTCCATAAAAGTATATGACGGAAAATAACAAATGTAGTTTCCCGCCCTCGCGCTGACCGTCGCGGCGATACAGCTCGAAACGCGTCGGTACGACCTCTCGTTTCGGTCCTCGCTTCGGGTGCTGACCGAATCGACGGCAACTAAACAGAGGTTTTCGGGCGCAAAGGGTGAGGGCAGGTCAAGTGTGACCGCATCTCCTCCGCCGCAAAGCTCGGTGAAGTAGTCAAGAGGAGTCAAGGTCGCCGAGAACAGCACCGCCGAGCGGGCTCGGCTCAACCGTTCTCCCAAAACTCCCGACGGGTCAAGACAGAAGATACGAACCCTCGTCTCGCCGCCGATCAGCTCAACGTAGGTCAAAAACCGCTCGTCGTAGTATTCCGAAAGGGTCACGCACCGCCGAGCCTCAGCTATCAGATTGGAAAGAGGAGAATAGAGTCGGTGGTCTCGCTTCCCTCGCCGCCACTTTTCCGCCGACAGGCAAAACTCCGCCATCGTTTCACGAAGCTCGGGCAACGCCTGACGCGTCATATAAAAGCCGCGCTCGCCGTCGCTCGCCTTGACGAGGTTGTCTCGACAGAGCCGCCGCAGTCCGTGCAAAAACCGGATCACCGGCTCAAGCGCGGCGTCAAGATCGGGCTCAAGCTCGCCGCACGCGGTATAGAGAGACTCAAAATCGCTCCGAAGCAGCTCGCAGGAGTACATAGACCGAACTCGGTCCGGCAGGTTGTGCGCCTCGTCGATCAGAAAAACGCTGTCGCACCGCTCGGCGTCGGGGGCAAAATAACGTCTGAAAAACGCCAACGGGTCAAAGGCGTAATTGTAATCGCAAATGACCATATCGCAGAACTCAGACAGGTCGAGAGAGAGCTCGTACGGGCAGACCGAAAAGGTCTTTGCCGCCTCCTCTATTGCGATCCGCGAATAACCGTTCTTTTGGTCAAGAAGCGAGAAAACGGCAGACTCGGCGCGGTCGTAATAGCCGCGCGCATAAGGACAGTCGATCGGGTTACAGTAGGACGACACCCGACCCGACGCCCGCGCCTCATCGCAAAGACAACACTGGTCGCGCGCCGTGATAACGCAGCTTCGAAGTCTCGCTCCCCCCTCGTGAAGGCGTTTTGCCGCCGCAAACGCCTCGCGTCGTGTGCTTGCCTTGGCGGTCAGGTAAAATATCTTGTCGCAGTATCCGTCCGCAAGGGCGCGCATCGCGGGATACGTCACCGAAAGGGTCTTGCCGATACCGGTGGGCGCTTGCGCAAAAAGACGCTTACCGTTCTTGATGCTTCGGTAGCACTCCGAAACCAGCTCTCCCTGCCCTGCGCGAAGCTCACCGTACGGAAACACGAGGTTTTTCGCCGTGGTCGGTAACAGTACCTCGGCGCGGTGCTTGAGCCTCAACGCTCTCGGCGTAAGTCGGGCAAGCAGTCCCTCAATGAAAAGCCTCAACGCCTCCCGACTCTCGAAAAGCTCAAAGCTCTTGGTCCTCTCGCCCGATACCGAATAGTAGGTCAGCAGAAGCGAGACCGAGTCGAGCGATTGCTTTTCGCAGTAAAAGTAGGCGTAACAACGTAGCTGGGCGAGGTGGACGGGCAACGGCTCGTCGGGTAGGCGACCCGACACCGTCTTGATCTCCTCGACCACCGTCCCGCCGCCTCGTTCGAAAACTCCGTCGGCAACACCCGACAGTGCCCAAACGACACCGGCGTACTCGACTCGGCAGTCGAGCGGAAGCTCGGCGCGGTAGCCCGCTCCCCTGCCCGACTGAAGGGTGCGATGTATCTCCGCGCCCTCGTGAAGTCGGTCGAGCGACGCGCCGTGCGCCCTCAGATCGAGGTCTCCGCAAAGCAGAGCCGCCTCGCAAAGCGCGCGAACAGACAAGCGTATCTCGCCGTCGCGATATCTCACCGACCTCACCCCCAGTCCAAATAACTATAATATATTAGTATATCATATATACGCGCGCGAGTCAAGCAAAAAAAGAAGCCGCGAGCCGACTGCGCGGTCGGCTCACGGTCACGGGTCTGCCTTGAGACCCAAAAGAGATATCTCGTCAACACAACAGCACAGCTCGGCGTGAACGTGACCGTCCCGAACGTCGAGCGAGGTATTGACAAAAAGCCGTCGAAGTGCCGCAAGCGAGGGGTCGTCGGGCGACAACTCGGCATCAAACGACACGGTAAGTCGGTCTCGGTCGACCGAAAATCCGAAGCTGCCCGATCTCGTCGGCGCGCCGTCGCGGATAACGAGCAACGAAAGCGTCAAAAACGCCGCCGCAACGGCTCGGTCGCAGTTGGTAACCCTGCCCTGCGGCAGCTCGTCGCACAGCTCGATACCGACGCCAAAGAACTCGGCACTCGCGCGTAAAAAGCGCTCGTAAAGTATCGCTTCGCGAAGACCGTCGCATTCGGGAATCTGGGTACAAAGCTCGGAAAGCAGCTCGATACGCCGACAGACCTCGAGAACGGTCGCTCTCTCGGTGGGAGCGATACGCTTCTTAGGTAAAACGTCGGTGAAGGACGGCGCGAGAAGCGGTCTTCGGAAAGAAGCTCCGACGAGCGCCAAGAGCGCCGACGGAGACACGTCAAGCGTTATAAGCTCAAGAAAACCGGACGAACGCCAGTAGCTCCCAAGCAAAACGGCGGGACGCTCACCCGCTAAAAGCAGTATCGGCGAGAGGGTGAAGTCAAGTAATGCCTGGCGTAAAAAGGCGACGTCGGTCTCGGAAACGCCGAGAGATGAAAGAGGCTCACCGATAAGACGGTCGCAGGAGCGCGACGCGCAAACGGCAGGTGCGCCGAAAAGGTCTTCAATTAGGTAAACGCAATTCCGATGCAACGCCGATCCCTCCCAAACAAGTAAAGTATACGTTAAAAGTATAGCATCAAAAGGTCTAATAATCAAGGGGAGGGCGAGAATTTTCTCATTTTTGAACAAATGCTTGACAAGCGCATGGCGATGTGGTAAAATAGCGATGTTGCCGCGCCGCGCGCACGGCAAAGCTAAATATGTACACAGAACGTATCAAGAACGGGTCTCCGTAGGTATGATGCACTGTGTGCATCATATGTATGCAAAGTGTGTCATAAACGGGTTATTTCGCCTGCGGCGAAGATACCCACACCCTGCGCCTGACAAGCGAGCTTGTCGAGCTTCGGGTGGGGTATGCGAAGCGGATTCGACGAGCAAAGCTCGCCGAGCCTCCCCGCACGGGTCTTCGGAGGGGTGATGCGCTCTGGGCGTGTCATCTTCCGGGGGGTTT
>JAZKZA010000220.1:0-4694 GCA_045612445.1 Eubacteriales bacterium
TGATGCGGGAAGGTCATCTTCGAGAAGGAGAGCGAGAGCGACGCCGAACGCTTGACCTCGGGCGAGAGTCCGTTCGAGCCACCGATTATAAAGCAGACGGAGCCCGTCTCGTTGGAGAACTTGTCCAGCCGTTCGGCGAGCTGCTCGGAGGAGAGCTGACCACCCTCAACACACAGAGCAACGACCGACGACCTTGCAGGAACGGCGGCGAGTATCTTCGCCCCCTCGGCGGCGAGAGCCGCCTTTATCTGCTCGGAGCTCGGAGAGTCGGGCAACGACGCCTCCTTTATCTCAAGGATCTCAAGTCGGCAAAAGGAGGAAAGGCGCTTGGCGTACTCGTCGCACGCCGCGCGGAGATAGGACTCCTTCAGATTACCGACGGCAATTATTTTTATCTTTATCATAATTCAAGATTGACCAGCACCGTCTCGGCTTCGGGACAGGCGGCAGAAAGACGAACGTTCGGATATTCGGAAAGTGCCTCGCGCACCAAGCCGAGCGCGCAGTCGGGACAGTTGTTGTCTCGGCTGAGGTGAGCCAGCATAAAATCGGTCGTTCCCGACGCCGCAAGACGACGGACCAGCTCGGCACACTCGTCGTTTGAAAGGTGACCTCGGCGCGAAAGTATCCTGCGCTTGAGGTCTGCGGGGTAAGGACCGCACATCAGCATCTGCTCACTGTGATTGCTCTCAACGATGACCGCTCGACAACCCGTGAGCGAGCGCTCCATCTCGTCGGTGACGTAGCCGGTATCGGTGGCGATACCGACCGAGTAGCCGTCGTCGGTCTCGATACGGTAGCCGACGCACATCGCACTGTCGTGCGAAACGGGGAAGGCGCTGACCGTCATATCAGCGACGCGTTCGGTGAAGATGGGCGTGTGTATTTTCAGCGCGGCTGAAAGACGCGACGAGGGCAGGGTGTGAAGGTTATCTGCCGACGCGCGGGTGATGTGTACCGGCACCGGATTCTTTTTGAGAAATATCTCGAGCGCGCTGACGTGGTCGGTATGCTCGTGGGTAACGAAAACGGCGTTGATCCGCGAGGCATCGCTGCCCGCCTGCTTCAAGGCGGCGTTAAGTGCGCGAGCGCTCTTGCCGGCGTCGATGAGTATCGACCCCTTCGCCGTCTCAACGAGGGTGGAGTTGCCCCCCGAGCCGGAGTAAAGTGAAACGACTCTTATACGGCTCATATTCCGGATACCATACTGCCCAGCATAGGCAGGATATAGATCGAAAACAGCTCGAAGGCGTAAACGACGATCAGCGGAAATATAACGAGAAGCATCCATTTGCTCTTTTCGAGGCGGCGATGTCCGTCCTCGATGAACTCGCACCGCTTCTCATACGACCATTCGGCGGGAAGCATCTCGGGAGTAACGCCGCGACGCGAAAAGCCGCGGTTGTATATAACGTAGGAAAAGACGAAGCCGGCGGTGACGACCGAATAAACGATCAGCGTAGCTATCTCGTTGATCTGTATAAAAAGGAGATAGGCTGTGAGGAAAAGCACCGTGTTCAGAACGAGCAGAAGCGCGGTTTTGACCTTTTTGTTCATGCCAGACGGACCGCACCCTCGGGACGTATGCGAAGAACGTAGCAGCTTCCCGCGCCGAAGACCGACTCAAGACGCTCGGCGTACTCCTTGACGAAGTAGTCGGGAACGTAAGCCTGAACGGTTCCGGCAAAGCCGCCGCCGTGAACTCTCCAAGCGGCGTTCTTGTCCGAAAGAGCGCGCTCGATCAGGCAAAGAGCGAGCGAGATGCCCTGCTCGGCGACGTTGCGGGTGGTAAAGACGTTCTGGAGATAGCAATAGGACGAAAGACCCGACTTCTTGACCTCGGCGAGGAAGTCGTCAAGACGTCCGCCGCGCAGGGCGTCCGCCTGAAGACCGACGCGACGGTTCTCGGCGAAGAAGTGGAGGGCACGAAGAACGGCACGGTCGCCGACCTTCTCGCGCAGGGCGGGAACGGCGGCGAGCAGCTCGGTCTCGTCCACCTCACGAAGGACGGTCTTGCCGAGGGCGGCGGCGACCGACTTCATCTCGGCGGGAACGGCGGCGTAGTCGGGGGTAAGGTCGGCGTGGTTACCGCCGGTGTCAAGTATGCAGGGCTTGTAGCCCGCGCCGTCGAAGTCGAAGGAGACCTTCTCGATGAGGGGAGCGGACGTATCCTCAAAGTCAATGGCAACGATACCGCCGACGGCACACGCCATCTGGTCCATAAGACCGCAGGGCTTGCCGAAGAACTCGTTCTCCGAGAACTGGGCGAGCTTGGCGATCTCAACGTTGTCTATCTTACCGTCGTTGTAGAGATGGTTGAGTATGTTACCGATCATGACCTCGAAGGCGGCAGAGGACGAAAGACCCGAGCCCTTGAGAACGTTCGAGGTGGTGTAGGCGTCAAAGCCACCGACGGCGTAGCCCTTTTTGCGGAATCCCGCGACCATACCGGCGATGAGTGCCGACGAGCGACCGAAGTCATCCTCACGGGGAGTTGTGTACTCGTTGATGTTTACGATGTCCTCGGGAAAGCCCTCGCTCTTGAGGCGGATAACGCCGTCAGCGCGGGGGGTTGCGGCGGCGATGATGTCAAGGTCGATAGAGGCGGCGATAACGCGACCGCGGTTGTGATCGGTGTGGTTGCCCGAAAGCTCGGAGCGACCGGGGACGGAGAAAAGGGAAAGGTCGTCGTTCTGACCGAAGTAATCACAATAGGCGTTGCAAAGAGAGACGAGACGCTCGCGTCTGGCGTCGATATGTGCGCCGTAAAGGGGGAGCAGGGTTGCGTCAAGGCTTCCGGATCTCAGCTCGTTGATTATGTTTTTCATAGTATGTACCTCTGAATTTAATAGTCATAATAATTATAACATTTATATCGCGAAATGTAAACCGTTTTTTTCGACTTTATGTGAAAAATCGGGGGCGTTTTTTCGGCTCGCAGACTCTTGAAAAAAGGGGAGAGTTGTGTTATAATAAGGTGAGAAAATGTTTTTATTACAAACCGAAAGGCAGACAGCGATGAAAGAAGTCAACGTAAGCAAGAGATTTACCGATCTCGTCGGTCTCGTGGCGGCAATTTTTGCCTTTTACGTCGTTTTCACGGCGCACGAGGCGTTCAAGCCGAGCGAAAAGCTTGAGTTTTTCTGGCAGGACGAGACCACCATGGCGTACATCAAGATATGCGCCGCCTTTTTGCTGTCGACCCTTGTAAACGCCGTAACGAGAAGGCTTCCGATGCTCGGACCGATCGCGGCGTACCTGCCTATATACTTCGTTTTCGAAGCCTTCACCACCGAAAAGCTCACCGAGCACCCCATCGCCTATATCCTGCTCTCGCTGATCCACCTGTCGGGAACGCTGGTCTATATGGGTCAGTGGCTGAGCGAGGGAGAGAGACCTATCGTGAACTCACGTCGCTCGTCGGTCACGGCGATGATCCTGGCGGCGAGCTGGCTGGTCGTCTGGATATTCGCCCACTTCAAGCTCAGCATGAAGCTCAAGCTGATGCTCGCGCCGGCGTACTGGATGCTGACCTTCTACGGTCTGGTCTGCGGACTTTTTGCCCTTGCTTGGTATTTCAAGGCAAGACGTATCGACCGCGAGAGCGCCGAGCCCTGTCTTTGGCTGTCGATCTCGTCGATCGTTTCCTGCCTTATCGTAATATTCCTTCGCGTACTGCTGTCGGGCTACGGATTTTGACGCCCGAAAGAGAAAGGAGATAACTCTCAATGAAAAAAGAAGTTAAGAACGCCGTTATAATCGGAGCAGGACCTGCCGGACTTACCGCCGCCTACTGCCTGCTTCGCGATACCGATATTAAACCGATCATACTCGAAGCCGAGAGATTTGTCGGAGGCATCTCGCGCACCGTCAACCATAACGGAAACCGTATGGACATCGGCGGACACCGCTTTTTCACCAAGAGCCGCGAGGTGAGTGAGCTTTGGCAGGAGCTGATGCCGCTTCAGGGCAAGCCGTCAAAGGACGATATCCTGCTGGGCAACGAAAAGGCACTCGCCGAGAACGGACCCGACCCCGAGACCGAGGAGCGCGTAATGCTCGTCCGTCGCCGCATCTCGCGTATCTACTATCTCAAAAAGTTCTTCGACTACCCCATCTCGGTCAAGCCCGAGACCTTCAAGAACATGGGACTGACCCGCACCGTCAAGGCGGGCTTTGGCTACGTCGGCTCGGCGCTGGTCAAGAAGAAGGAGGACTCGCTGCGCAACTTCTATATAAACCGCTTCGGACGCCCGCTTTACGAGATGTTCTTCGAGGACTACACCGAAAAGGTCTGGGGACGAAATCCGTCCGAGATCCCCGCCGACTGGGGCGCGCAGAGAGTTAAGGGTCTTTCACTTATGAAGGCGGTCGGAAACGCCATAAGCAAGCCTTTTACCAAGAAGAAGAGCGGCGAGGTCGAAACGTCGCTGATCGAGCAGTATTCCTACCCCAAGAAGGGACCGGGACAGCTCTACGAGGTGATGGCGGAAGAGATCGAGCGTATGGGCGGCACTATCGTCAAGGGCGCCGAGGTAAAGAAAATAAACGTAGACGGCTGTCGGGTCGTCAGCGTAACGGCAGAAAAGGGAGGGGAGTTTGTCGACTATCCGGCAGACGTCTTCTTCTCGACCATGCCGATCAACGATCTGATCGCCGGAATGGGAGAGGTAGTTCCTCCCCGCGTCAAGGAG
>JAZKZA010000221.1:0-2197 GCA_045612445.1 Eubacteriales bacterium
GGTTATCTCGCCGATCAGGGTATCGACCCCGAGCGCGACTCCGAGCTCTGCCGAGCCTTCTTTGACAAGAACGTCGACCTTCTTCGCGCGCTTTGCAGCGAAAAGCAGCTCGCATCTCTCGACCCTCTGATGCAGAGCTACCCCGACGTAGCCTCGGCAAGACTTGCACTCGCATCTTACTTCGTATCTAACGGCACAAAGGCTGCGTTCGACGAGTTCGAGGAGCTTTGGGATCGCGTTTTTGATAGTAACCGCCTCTCTGAGGCGTCCGTCGACCTCACTCTGGCAAACTCGACCGGATATTACAGCGGTATCGTTTTCAAATGCTATACGAGCGGCATAGCGTCGCCCATACTTTCGGGCGGACAGTACGACGGTCTTATGAAAAAGCTGGGTCGCGTCTCGCACGCCATCGGCTTTGCCGTCTATCTCGACGAGCTTGAAAGACTTGACGAGCTCTCGACCGACGACGGTGACGGATTTGTCAACGTTGCGCTCCCCAAGGGCAGACTTGGCGAAAAGGTCTACGAGATGTTTGAAAAGGCGGGCTACGATTGCCCCTCCATCAAGGAGCAGAACCGCAAGCTGGTTTTTGAGAACCCCGAAAAGAAGGTTCGTTACTTCTGGGTCAAGCCCTCCGACGTTGCGATATACGTCGAGCGCGGAGCTGCCGACGTCGGTGTTGCCGGGTACGACATCCTGCTTGAGTATTCTCCCGACGTTTACGAGCTTTGCGATCTTGGCCTCGGCAAGTGCCGTATGGCGGTTGCCACCAAGAAGGACTTCGTTGACGACGAGAACAAGACGCTGCGCGTTGCGACCAAGTTTTCAAACATCGCCCAGAGATATTATTCTCAAAAGGGACGCGAGATAGATGTCATTCACCTCAACGGATCGATCGAGATCGCACCGCTGCTCGGTCTTTCGGACGTCATCGTCGATATAGTTGAGACCGGCAAGACCCTTTACGAAAACGGTCTTGAGCCGCGTGAGGACATAGTCAATATCAGCGCACGTCTGATATCAAACAAGGCGTCTTACCGCTTCAAGCGTGAGACGATCGAAGATATAAAGGAATCCATAGCAAGGTTGGTACAAAGCAATGATTAAGATATACCGCTCGGGAATAAACAGCGCAGAGGAGATCTTCTCCCGTTCAAGCGCCGTGGCAGACGTTTCGGGAATAGTTTCGGAGATAATCGCGACCGTTCGCGAAAAGGGAGATGCGGCACTCATCGATTACGCCGCAAGATTCGATAAGGCAGAGCTTACCTCTGTCGAGGTAACTCAAGCCGAGCTTGACGAGGCAATGGAGCTGGTCGAGCCCGAATTCATCGAAATACTCAAGGAGGCAGCAGAAAACATTCGCAGCTTCCACGCGCATCAGGTAAAAAACAGCTTCATTATAAGTGAAAAGGACGGAGTCGTTACCGGTCAGAAGATAACTCCCATCGAAAGAGTCGGCCTTTACGTTCCGGGCGGAACTGCCGCCTACCCCTCCACCGTTCTGATGGACAGCATACCCGCAAAGCTTGCCGGTTGCCGTCAGCTCTGCATAACCACGCCTCCGATGAGCTCCGGCAAGGTCAACCCCGCCATTCTCGCCGCGGCAAGGATCGCAGGTGTTGACCGAGTCTTCAAGGTCGGCGGCGCGCAGGCTGTTGCCGCACTTGCCTACGGAACCGAGACCGTTCCTCAGGTCGACAAGATAGTCGGACCGGGTAACGCCTTCGTTGCCGAGGCAAAGAGACAGGTGTTCGGTCTGGTCGATATCGACATGATCGCCGGCCCGAGCGAGATAATGGTCATAGCCGACGGGGCATCCGATCCTGAGTTCGTAGCGGCTGACCTGCTCTCTCAGGCAGAGCACGATAAGAACGCCTCGGCGGTTCTGGTCACGAACGATCTCGCCCTCGCCGAAGCGGTATCGGTTGAGCTTGAGCGTCAGATCCCCCTACTCTCTCGCTCCGAGATCGCCCGCGTTTCGATAGACAACAACGGTAAGATCATAGTGGTCGACCGCCTTGAGGATATAATCGACACGGCAAACGAGATCGCCCCCGAGCATCTTGAGCTTTGCGTGGACAATCCCTTCGATTATCTCGACAAGATAAAGAACGCCGGAAGCATCTTTATGGGTCGTTACTGCCCCGAGGTGCTTGGCGACTATTTTGCCGGCCCTAACCACACGCTTCCC